>DASQFA010000481.1:0-4411 GCA_035633375.1 Rubrivivax sp. | reverse complement strand
TGCTGATGCTGCCGCTGGGCTGGATGGCCATCAAGGCGGCCAAGCGCATCCTGCGCATCCCGGCCAGCCTGCTGATGCCGCTGATCCTGCTGTTCTGCGTGGTCGGCAGCTTCGCCATCAACAACAGCCTGTTCGGCGTGGTCATCATGCTCATTGCCGGCATCGTCGGCTTCTGCATGGAGCGCTGGGGCTTCCCGGTGGCGCCCACGATCCTGGGCGTGGTGCTGGGCACGATGTTGGAGGAGCACTTCTTCAGCAGCCTGATCAAGGCCGACGGCAACTTCCTGGTGTTCTTCGAGCGGCCGATCGCCGGCACGCTGGGCATGCTGTGCTTGGCCATCTGGCTATGGCCGCTGGCGCGGATGCTGCGCCGGCCGCGCTGACAGTCAAGAAGGGCCGGCGCTGCGGACCCTTCACGGGCAAGATCGATCCGCGCGTGCCGAACCTCAAGCCCTCAACGCCGCCAGCACCTCATCGAGCATCTTCTTCGCGTCGCCGAACAGCATGCGGTTGTTGTCCTTGTAGAACAGCGGGTTGTCGACGCCGGCGTAGCCCGAGGCCATGCTGCGCTTCATGACGATCGAGGTCTTGGCCTTCCACACCTCCAGCACCGGCATGCCGGCGATCGGGCTGGCCGGGTCGTCCTGCGCGGCCGGGTTGACGATGTCGTTGGCGCCGATGACCATGGTGACATCGGTCTTGGGGAAATCGTCGTTGATCTCGTCCATCTCCATCACGATGTCGTAGGGCACCTTGGCTTCGGCCAGCAGCACGTTCATGTGGCCGGGCATGCGCCCGGCCACCGGGTGGATGCCGAAGCGCACGTTGACGCCTTTCTCGCGCAAGAACTTGGTGATCTCGTACACCGTGTGCTGGGCCTGCGCCACCGCCATGCCGTAGCCGGGCACGATGATCACGTTCTTGGCCTCGCGCAGCAGTTCCGCAGTTTCCGCCGCGGCGATCGGTGCCACTTCGCCTGCCGGCTGCACTCCGCCCGCGCCGGCAGCGGGCGCACCGCCGCCAGTGCCGAAGCCGCCGGCAATGACGCTTATGAAGTTGCGGTTCATCGCCCGGCACATGATGTAGCTCAGGATCGCGCCCGAAGAGCCGACCAGCGCGCCCACCACGATGAGCAGGTCGTTGCTGAGCATGAAGCCGGTGGCGGCCGCGGCCCAGCCCGAATAGCTGTTGAGCATCGACACCACCACCGGCATGTCGGCGCCGCCGATGGCCATGACCATGTGCACGCCGAAGAGCAGCGCGATCACGGTCATCACCAGCAGCGGCAGCATGCCGTCCTGGATGTCGTGGGCGTTGAGGAACACGCGGCCGAACCAGATCACGATCAACAGGCCGGCCAGGTTGAGCCAGTGCCGACCAGGCAGCAGCAGCGGCTTGCCGCCGATCTTGCCCGACAGCTTGCCGAAAGCGATGACCGAGCCCGAGAAGGTGACGGCGCCGATGAGGATGCCGATGTAGATCTCCATCTCGTGGATCGACTTCTCGGCTGCCGTCGGAAACACGGTCGAGGTGTCGACGTAGCTGGCGAAGCCTACCAGGCAGGCAGCCAGGCCGACCAGGCTGTGCATCAACGCGACCAGCTCGGGCATCTGCGTCATCTGCACCTTCTTCGCGGCGTACAGGCCGATGCTGCCGCCGACGACCAGCGCGCCGATGATCCACGCATAGCCGGCCGGCGTGACGCGCGGGCCCAGCACGGTGGCCAGCACGGCAATGGTCATGCCGACGATGCCGAAGAGGTTGCCGCGGCGCGCGGTCTCGGGGTTGGCGAGCCCGCCCAGGCTGAGGATGAAGAGGATGGTGGCGCCGATGTAGGCGACGGTGGCCAGGCCTGCGGTCATGTCCGACTCCCAGTTCTTATTTGCGGAACATCGCCAGCATGCGCCGCGTGACCGCGAAGCCGCCGAACATGTTGATGGCCGTGAGCGCGAGCGCGAAAACGGCCAGGCCCAGGATCAGCAGGTTCGGCCGATCCGCACCCGCGCCCGTCAGCGGCGGAGCGATCTGCACCAGCGCGCCGATGGCGATGATCGACGAGATGGCGTTGGTCACGCTCATCAGCGGCGTGTGCAGCGCCGGCGTGACGTTCCAGACCACCATGTAGCCGATGAAGCAGGCCAGCACGAAGACGGTGAAGTGCGCCAGAAAGCTGGCCGGCGCGTAGTAGCCGACGAGCAGGAACAACGCCGCGCCGATGCCGAACACCGTGGCCAGCGACTTGGCAGACATCGGCTCGCCGGCGCCGTGGCCGTGCCCCTTCTTCGATGCCGGCGCGGCGGGCGCGGCGGCCGCCTTGGCCGGCGGCGGGGCCGTCAGCTTCAGCGGCGGCGGCGGCCAGGTGACGCTGCCGTCCTTGATGACGGTCAGGCCGCGCAGGGCATCGTCGTCCATGTTGACGTGGATGACGCCGTCCTTGGTCTTGCACAGCTCTTCGGTCACGCGCAGCAGGTTGTTCGAGTACAGCGTCGAGGACTGCTTGGCCAGGCGGCTGACCAGATCGGTGTAGCCGATGACGGTCACGCCGTGTCGCACCACGGCCTCGCCCGGAACGGTGAGCTCGCAATTGCCGCCCTGCTCGCCCGCCATGTCGACGATGACGCTGCCCGGCTTCATGCTCATCACCATCTCGGCGGTGATGAGCTTGGGCGCCGGCTTGCCCGGGATCAGCGCGGTGGTGATGATGATGTCCACCTCGCGCGCCTGCTTTGCGTACATCTCGCGCTGGGCCTGCTGGAAACCTTCGCTCATCACCTTGGCGTAGCCGCCGCCGCCGGAGCCTTCTTCCTCGTAGTCGACCTTGACGAATTCGCCGCCCAGCGACACCACCTGGTCGGCCACCTCGGCACGCGTGTCGTTGGCGCGCACGATGGCGCCCAGGTTGGCGGCCGTGCCGATGGCGGCCAGGCCGGCCACGCCGGCACCGGCGATGAAGACCTTGGCCGGCGGGATCTTGCCGGCGGCCGTGATCTGGCCGTTGAAAAAGCGGCCGAAGGCGTTGGCCGCCTCGATCACGGCGCGGTAGCCGCTGATGCCGGCCATCGAGGTGAGCGCGTCCATTTTCTGCGCGCGCGACAGCTGGCGCGGCAGCGAGTCGATGGCCAGCACGGTGGCGCGCCTGCCGGCCAGCTGCTGCATCAGCTCGGGGTTCTGCGCGGGCCAGATGAAGCTGATCAGCGTGCCGCCTTCGCGCATCAGACGGACTTCGTCCGGGCTGGGCGCACGCACCTTGAAGACGATGTCCGATGTCGCCCAAAGTGCGGCCGCCGTCGGCAGAACTTCGGCACCAGCGGCGCGATAGGTGTCGTCGGCGAAGTTCGCGGCGTCGCCCGCGCCGCTTTCCACGGCCACCGTGAAGCCCAGCTTGACCAGCTTTTCCACCACTTCGGGCACGGTCGCGACACGCTTCTCTTGTGCCGCCGTCTCCTTCGGAACTCCGATGCGCATGGGTCTTCTCCTCGCGAAGGTCGATGTTGTCGAAAACGCGTGAAGCTAACACAAGACTTGCCCGCGCCCTCTTACCTGCGGTCTTGGTGTCGGTCATCGCCGGCTACCATCGTCGTCGGATGTCCAGCGAGCGTTTCCGCCCCTCCGTCACCGTCGCCGCCATCGTCGAGCGCGATGGCCGCTATCTGCTGGTCGAGGAGCACACGCCCGAGGGCCTGCGGCTGAACAACCCGGCCGGGCATCTGGACCCGAACGAATCGCCGCTGCAAGGCGTGGTGCGCGAGACGCTGGAGGAAACCGCCCGCCACTTCGAAGCCAGCGCCCTGGTGGGCGTTTATCTGGCACGCTTGCAGCGCCCAGGCGCCGGCCGTCTGCCGAGCTTGGCGCTGCCCAGTGGCGCTGTGCCAGGAGTCGGCATCGGGGCCGCTCGGCAGACGGCCGGCGAGGACGTGAGCTACCTGCGCTTCGCTTTCTGCGGCACGGTCGGCGAGCCCGAACCCGGACGCAGACTCGACCACGGCATCGTGCGCACCCTGTGGCTGACCCCGCAGGAACTGCAGGCCAGCGCCGCGCGCCACCGCAGCCCGCTGGTGTGGCGCTGCATCGCGGACCATCTGGCCGGTCGGCGCTATCCACTCGAGCTGGTGAGCACCGATGCCAGCGTATATGCCCCCGCTTTGCGGCGCTGAGGACGCGCGTCGTGCCGGCATGCAGGCCGTGCACGCGGTGCAACGGCGCGCTACGGCCCGTCGTCTACCTGGCCCGGTGCGGCGCCCGGGCGGTGCGGGATCCAGCGCAGCAGCGCCTGATGCAGTCGTTGCGCATCGATGGGTTTGGTCAGGAAGTCGTTCATGCCGGCTTCGAGCGCCTGTTCACGCTCGCTCACCAGCGCCGCCGCGGTCAAGGCGATGATGGGCAGGCCCTGCGCGCCGTGCTGCTGGCGCAG
>DASQFA010000480.1:0-2104 GCA_035633375.1 Rubrivivax sp. | reverse complement strand
GCGGTGCAGGCCCTGGCGCAGCGCATGCTGGATGTGATCGGCGCCAGCGCATTCGTCCACGAGGGCAAGCAGGTCTGCACCACGGTGTCGATCGGCTACGCCACCTTCCCGATCGAGCCCACGCGGCTCGCCGTGTCATGGGAGCGCGCCATCAACCTGGTCGATACTGCGCTGTACCTGGCCAAGGCGCATGGCCGCAACCGCGCCTATGGCGTGCGCATGCTGCATGCGCGCAACGAGCCGCAGCTCGACGCGATCGGCCAATCGCTGGAAGACGCGTGGCATGCCGGCGAGGTGGCGCTGACGCATCTGGACGGCCCCGGCATGGCGCCGGCCCGCATCGACGAACGCGTGGCTGAAGTCGCATGAGGTGCACCGCTGCGCGCGTCGTCCTGCGCCGCGCGCTGGCCGCGTGCCTTGTGGGGCTGGTACTGCCGGCGTGGGCGCAATCGACGCTGCCCGAGCGGATCGACAAGCTGCTGCGCCAGGGTTACGACCGCCCCGATGCGGCGCTGGCCGCGCTGCAGGCGCTGGATCTGCCGCACGCCGACGCGGCGACCGAAGGGCAGCTGCTGCTGGCGCGCGCCTGGGTGCTGGCGCAAAGCGGACGCGAGACCGAGGCGATGGGCTGGGCCGGTGCGCTGCGCACGCACGCAAGCCGCCGTGGCGACACGCAATCCGAAGCCGCCGCCAGTCTGGTGAAGGCGCTGGTGGCCTACAACGCCGCGCAGCTGGACGTGGCCGCGACGCTGGCCAGGCAGGCGCGCGACGGCTTCCAGCCCTATTGCCCGGCACTGGGCGACGAGGCCACACCCGGCGGTCGCAGCGGCGCGGTGGCCGATGCCTCGCCGGCCGCGCTCGCGCGCTGCGACTACCGAGCCGCCTGGCAGGCCCTGCAGATCCTGCAGCATCACGCCGTGCGCACCGGGGCGTGGCCCCGTGCGAGCGCGCAGGCCCGCCTGGCGCGCGATCTGGCGGCCTGGGCCGGCGACGACTATCGCCTCGCCTCGAGCACCGCCGAGCTGGCCTGGCTGACGGCACGCAGCGAAGGCTTCGATAGCGCATGGCCATTGCTGCGCCAGGCGCAGCGCCTGGCACAACGCTCGGCCGATCCGGTGCTGCGGGTGCGCGCGAAGCTGGCCGAGGCGCAGATCACCAGCCAGCGCGGCGAACTGGACGGCGTGCGCCGCCTGGCGCAGGAGGCCTTGCCGCTGGCCCGCAGCGCCGGCTCACCGCGCCTGGAGGCCACGGTGCTGAGCCTTCTAAGCGATGCCTACGCCAAGCAAGGGCGAGCCGCGGACGCATTGCACGCCGCCGAGCGCGGCCTGCCGATCGTGCGTCGCCACGCTGACCGCCACACCGAAATGGTGCTCACCCACAACGCCGGGCTGGCGAAAATCGGCCTGAGGCGCAGCGCCGAGGGCCTGCTCGACCTGGCCCGTGTGGAAGAGCTGGTGCGCGGCGCCGGCCTCACCGCGCAGCACGCGCAGGTGCTGCGCGAATACGATGAGGCGATGTCGGCTGCCGGTGATGCACGCGGCGCACTCGCGCTGTATCACCGCGAACGCGAACTCAGCGCCGAAGCCATGCGCCAAAACCGTGATGCCACCTTGCAGCAACTGCAGTCGCGCAACCACCGCGAGCGCCAGCAACGCGACATCGATCTGCAGGCGCGCGACAACCAGCTCAAGGCCAGCGCCCTGGCCAACCGCGAGCTGATGCGCAGCGTGTGGGCGGTGGCCGCACTGGTGCTGCTGCTGTCGGTGATGATGGTGGCGCTGTGGTACCGCCGCCTGCGCGCCACGCACCGGCAACTCGTCTGCAGCCAGGCGCAACTGCGCGTGCAAAGCGAACGCGACCCGCTGACCCATCTGGCCAACCGGCGTCATTTCCTTTCGGTGATGCAGACCTCGCGCACGCTCGGCGCCGCCGAGCGCGGCTTCGAAGGCGCGATGCTGCTGGTGGACATCGACCACTTCAAGCATGTCAACGACGGCCATGGCCATGCCGCCGGCGACCTGGTGCTGTGCGAGGTGGCGCGCCGGCTGAACGAAGCCGTGCGCGGCGACGACCTGGTGGTGCGCTGGGGCGGCGAGGAGTTCCT
>DASQFA010000479.1:0-5622 GCA_035633375.1 Rubrivivax sp. | reverse complement strand
GAGGCTGCCAAGTCGATCCGCAACATGTCCTGGTTCGAGGTCGTCGAGCAGCGCGGCCGAATCCAGGACGGCAAGATCGCCGAGTACCAGGTCACGTTGCGCATCGGCTTCAAGCTGGAGCGTTGAGCTTGCCTGGCGGGCAGGCTTGGCGGCCTTCCCCCTGGCCCGCCGCCAGTCACCCGCCGCCCCACGCACGACACCGGCCGACACGCCGGGCGCTGCGCCGGCACGCCAGCGCCGCCGCGCGAAGCCTCGCAGTGTCTGCCAACCGCCGCCATTGAGGGTGCCGCACGTATCATCGGCGAAGGAGGCTTTGGCCCATGCGAGTCGGAATCATCGGGGTCGGGCATGTCGGTGCCAGCGTGGCCCTGTCATTGCTGCTGAACGGCGCCGCTCGCGAACTGCTGCTGCATGACCGCGACCCGCGCCGTGCCGAGGGCGAAGCCATGGATCTGGCGCAGGGCGTACCGTACTATCCTCGGGCCAAAGTACGCAGCACGAGCCTGTCCGAAGTGCTCGCAGCCGATGTGGTGGTGTTTGCCGCGGGCCGCAATGGCCGCCCCGACGAGACACGCCTGCAGCTTCTTGCCGACAACGTGCGCGTTGCCAGCGAGATCGGTCGCAAGCTGGTCGGACTTGCCGGCGTCGTGGTCGTCGTCTCGAACCCGGTGGACGTGTTGACGCGCGTCATGCAGGCTTCCTGCGGCTTGCCGCCATCCCGGGTGGTGGGCACCGGCACGATGCTCGACACCGCGCGCTTGCGCCAGCGCCTGGGCGAACATCTGGGAGTCGATGCACGCTCGATCCATGCGCAGGTGCTGGGCGAGCATGGCGACTCCGAGTTCGTGCAATGGTCCGCCGCGCAGGTGGGGGGCCGCGCGCTGCGCCAGTGGCAGGGCTGGGGCGCCGCCGACGAGCAGCGGCTGGCCGAGGAGGTCAAACGCGCAGCCTACGAGATCATCCAGCGCAAGGGCGTGACCAACCATGCCATCGGTCTGGTCACTGCAGACCTGGTGCGTGCGATCGTGCGAGACGAGCATCGCGTGCTGACGGTCTCGCGCGTGCAGGATGGCCACCCGGGCCTGACGGATGTCGCGCTGTCGCTGCCTGCCGTGGTCGGCCGCTTGGGCGCCCAAAGCCCGATCGAGCCGGCACTTGACGAGGCCGAAGCCGCCGCTCTGCGGCGCTCGGCCGATGTGCTGCGCCAGGCCTGGGCCAGCACGCAGACTGCTTGACATCAGCGCGCCTCGCGCCATGCCATGCCATACCAGGCAGCGATCGACTCCGCGTCGATTGACCGACGGCCCCATTGAGCAGCCGTTCGCGCCGGGTGCGTGGGCCCGTCCCGACGCGGCGACGCCTAGTTCTTTTGTGCCTGCTGCTTGCCGGCCTGCACGCCTTCGTTGAACGCCGCCTGCTGTGCAGCCTTCTGCTTCTGCTCCTGCTGGTTGACGAGGTACCCGGTGCCTGCGCCAATGGCCGCACCGGCGGCGGCCCAGGCCCACTCACCGGTGACCGCGCCGACCACGACGCCCGCGGCGGTGCCGATGCCGGCGCCGGACAGCGTGCTCTGCTGGGAAGCGGTCATGTCGGCACAACCGGCCATGCCGAGGGTGGCGACAAGGGTGCAACTGACGATCAGATTGGCTTTCATGCGACGTGTTCCTTCAGAAGGGGACAAGCACTCAACGCTTGCAGGGATAGGCCTCGGCAGCGAAGCGGAACAGGGCATCGATGGCCCCGTCGTTGTTGAACTGCGGACGCGCCTTCATCCAGGCCACGAAACCATTGGCGACGCTCGTGCGCGTGGGCGCCGGGTTGGGCGGGCAGACGAAGCGGTCGGCTGCAGGTGTCGAGGAGGTGAAATATCCATAGGCACCGGCAAGCACGCCATGACAGAACGCTAGCGCCGTGGCGGCATCCCTGTCCGACGATGGCGTGCCGCAAATACGGGCTAGATCGCCCGCCGTACGCAACGCGTAGTGCTCGGGTGGAGCCGCATGGGCGGATGCCGCCAATGCCAAGGACGCAGCCAGCAGCGTGATTCTCATGATGAAACCTCGGTGGAGTCGATTCATCATCTTAGCAAGACTTCCTGCGTGCGCCTGCGCACGCGCCGACGAAAGCTCGACCTCAGCACCCGATTCGCCGCGAGGTGCACACCAGCATGCCGTCAGACGGTTTCGCCGTCCACGACCGCTTGCAAACGCACCGGGTCGACGATCTGAATCTGGCGATGGCGCACGAACAGCAGGCCATTGGCCTGGAACTTCGAGAACGTGCGGCTCACTGTCTCGATCTTCAACCCGAGGAAGCTGCCGATTTCCTCACGGCTCATGCGCAACAGGATCGACGAGTCGGAGAAGCTGCGCGCATGTTGTCGTTGCGTCAGGTTCAGCAGGAACGCCGCCAGGCGTTCGTCGGCATTCATGCTGCCCAGCAGCAGCATGACGCAGTGATTGAGAACGATCTCGCGGCTCATGAAGCGGTGAAACTGCTGTTGCAGCGAGTTCACTTCGAGCGCCAGCTCCTCGAGTTCGGCATAGGGGATGACACACACCTGTGCATCGTCCAGGGCCACCGCATCGACCTCGTGGCGACGCGTGCCACTGCCGTCCAGCCCTATGAGTTCGCCGCCCATCTGGAAACCGGTGACCTGCTCGCGCCCGTCATTCGAGGACACACAGGTCTTGAAGTTACCGGTCCAGATGGCATACACGGCGTCAAAGCGGTCGCCCACGCGGAACAGGTGGTCGCCACGCTCTAGCCGTAGGCGCGCCGCCACCAAACGCCTGTCGATGGAGTTGCGTTCTCCACGCGTCATGCCCAACGGCAGGCAGATCTGACGCAGATTGCATTGCGAACAAAGCACATTGCAAGCCGGTGCCTGGTGAGGGCTGCAAATCGCTTGGTCCATGATTCCTTGGCCGAGCCGACACTGGTCCGCGTGGGGCCCGGGGGCAGTCTGCCCAATCCGCATTTGTCGCAGGACAAAGACCTGGGCAGCAAGGGCCGGAGAACTTCGCTGTCAGGGTTTGCCCCGCGTGCCCATCCGCGTCAAGCTGACCTGGATCAAAATCAAGGCGTAGACCACGCATAGAGTCGTCGGACATAAGGTCGGGCGGTGGCGGTTCAGGCCGGGGGCGGCGGTTCCCACGCTCGGCCAGCGGTCCAGGCCACCTGCCACAGGAGTTGCAATGCGCATCGGTTTGTTCGTCACCTGCCTGGCCGACCTGATGCGCCCGAGCGTGGCCTTTGCCGCCGTCAAGCTGTTGCAGGACGCGGGCTGCACGGTCGAGGTACCGGCAGCGCAGACCTGCTGCGGCCAGCCGGCACTGAACAGCGGCGACAGCGCCGATGCGCGCGAGATCGCCAAACGCGTGATCGTGGCCTTCGAAGGCTTCGACGCGGTGGTCGGCCCTTCGGGCTCATGCATGGGCACGCTGCGGCAGGACTACCCGGCCCTGTTCGCCAACGATCCGGCCTGGGCGGCGCGCGCCGAGGACCTGGCGCGGCGCAGCCATGAACTGTTGAGCTTCCTGGTCGATGTGCTCAAGGTCGAAGGCGTGCAGGCCCGCTACGACGGCCAGGTCACCTACCACGACAGCTGCGCTGGCCTGCGCGAGATGGGCGTCAAGGGCCAGCCGCGCAAGCTGCTGGCCAGCGTGCAGGGCCTGGACCTGGTGGAGATGCGCGGCACCGAAGAATGCTGTGGCTTCGGCGGCACCTTCTGCGTCAAGTACCCCGAGATCTCCACCAAGATGGTGGACGACAAGATCGCCCACATCCAGGGCAGCGGCGCCGGCACCGTGCTCGGCGGCGACCTGGGCTGCCTGCTCAACATCGCCGGACGCATCAAGCGCCGCGGCCTGCCGATCCGCGTGCTGCACACCGCCGAAGTGCTGGCCGGCATGGGCGAGCAACCGTCCATCGGCGAGCCAGCGTTGCCGCCGGGCCAATCCAAGGCGGCTGCGTCCGCGCGGGCGACCGGCCACGCCTCGGCTGCAAACAGGAACCTCTGATGCACGCCCCCACCAACACCTTTCCCGAGCGCGTCTCGGTGGCCATCCTCGACAAGCGGCTGCAGGCCGCGCTCGACCATGCCAGCGGCGGCTTCGTGCAAAAGCGCGCCGCGCAGATGGCCGCGCTGCCGGAGTACGAAGCCCTGCGCGAGCGCGCCCGCGACCTGAAGAACCATGTGCTCGCCCACCTGGACACCTATCTCGAGCGCTACGAAGAGCAGGTCCAGCGCCACGGCGGCCAGGTGCACTGGGCGGCCACCGCCGAAGAGGCGCGCGAGATCATCCTCGAGATCTGCCGCAAGGCCAACGCCAAGACCATCACCAAGGGCAAGTCGATGGTCAGCGAGGAAATCGGCCTGAACGACGCGCTCGAAGCCGCCGGCTACCACGTCGTCGAAACCGATCTGGGCGAATACATCATCCAGCTCGCCAAGGAGCCGCCCAGCCACATCATCGTGCCGGCCGTGCACAAGACGCGCGCGCAGGTCGCCGACCTGTTCGACGAGTTCCACCGCCCGCTCGGCTACACCAAGCACCTCACCGAGGTCAGCGAGATGGTGAACGAGGCGCGCCAGGTGCTGCGCGAGCACTACTTCAAGGCCGACGTCGGCATCACCGGCGGCAACTTCCTCGTTGCGGAAACCGGCTCGAGCATCATCGTCACCAACGAAGGGAACGGCGACCTGACGCAGACGCTGGCGCGCGTGCACATCGTCACCAGCGGCATCGAGCGCGTGGTACCGAGCTTCGATGATGCCGCCACCTTCCTGCGCCTACTAGCACGCAGCGCCACCGGCCAGGAGACCGAGACCTACACCACCGTGAGCACCGGACCGCGCCGCGAGGGCGATCTCGACGGCCCGCAGGAGTACCACGTGGTGCTGGTCGACAACGGCCGCTCGAAGATGCTCGGCGGGCCGTTCCGCGAGATGCTGCGCTGCATCCGCTGCGGTGCCTGCCTGAATCACTGCCCCGTCTATACGTCCATCGGCGGGCATGCCTACGGCTGGGTCTACCCAGGCCCGATGGGTTCGGTGCTGACGCCGCTGATCAACGGCATCGACAAGGCTTACGACCTGCCCAATGCGTGCACGCTGAACGGCCGCTGCCAGAGCGTGTGCCCGGTGAAGATCCCGCTGCCCGGGCTGCTGCGCGAGATCCGCCGCCAGCAGTTCGAAACCGGCCTGACGCCCACGCCGATGCGCTGGGCCCTGCAAACCTGGGCCGCCCTGGCCAAACGTGCCGGGCTGTACCACCTGGCGATGCGCCTCGCCATCCCGGCTTTGAGCCTGTTCGGCCGCAAGCGCGGTGCGCTCGGCTGGCTGCCGCTGGCCGGCGGCTGGACCGACACGCGCGACCTGCCCGCGCCGCAGGGCCGCACCTTCCAGCAGGCCTGGCGCGCGCGCCAAGGGGGCAAGCAATGAACGGCGGCCGCGAGCGCGTGCTGGCGCAGATCCGAGCGTCACTGGGCCGCACTGCGCCGGTCAGCGGCAACGTCGCGCCGCTTGCAGGCAGCGGGCCGCGCCCGGCCTTCGCAGGCGACAGCGTTGAACGCTTCGTCGCCAAGATGCTGGAGAAATCGGCCACGCTGGTGCGCATC
>DASQFA010000478.1:0-15996 GCA_035633375.1 Rubrivivax sp. | reverse complement strand
GTTGGTCGGGAAGCTGCGCGCCAGCACGTTGAAGTCGTTCACCGCCTTGATGTAGCGGTTGCGCGCCACGGTGATGCGGTTCTCGGTGCCTTCGAGCTGCACGCGCAGGTCCTGGAAGGCGGCGTTGGCCTTCAGCTCCGGGTAGCGCTCCACGGTCACCATCAGGCGGCTCAGGGCACTGCTCAGTTCACCCTGCGCGGCCTGGAATTTCTGGAATGCCGCCGGGTCGTTGATCAACTCCGGCGTGGCCTGGATGCTGGTTGCCTTGGCGCGCGCCTCGATCACCCTGGTCAGCGTTTCCTGCTCGAAGTTGGCTTCGCCCTTGACCGTGCTGACGATGTTGGGGATCAGGTCGGCGCGGCGCTGGTATTGGTTCAGCACCTCGGCCCAGCCGGCCTTGACCTGTTCGTCCAGGCGCTGGAAATCGTTGTAGCCGCAGCCCGACAACAGAATTGTCGTCAGCAGCGCGGCTATCCAGGGGGTCCTTCGGCTTGCGTTCACGGTTTGTCCTTTCTCGGTCCGGGGCGTAATGCTACATCGTGTGCCGAGGCCTGGAATCGCACGCCGGCCCGTCAAGCGCCTTCGGCTTGCGTACAGTGCGGCCGATGGAACCGCTGACGCATGCACTGATCGGCGCCGCCTCGCCCCGGCCGGCGCCCGCCGCCCGCGCCGAGATGTTGCTGGTGCTGGGCGGTGGCGGCGTGCTCGGCTCGGCCGTGCTGGCACGCGCACTGGCCTGCGGGCGCTTCGGGCGGGTGCAAGCGCTGGTGGCCAAGCCGCTGGCTTCGGCGATGCACGGCTTCCAGCCGCTGCCGGCCAGCGTGCTGGAGGGTGCGCAAGGTGCGCTGCGGGCCGATACCGCGCTCATCATCTTCGAGCGCGCGCGCCGCAGCAACGGCCGCGACGAGGCCTTCGTGCAGCCACAGCCGGCGCAGCTGCCCGCAATGGCATCGCAGTTGCGGCAAGGCGGCGTGCGCCGGCTGCTGGTGCTGGTGCCGCATGCGCCCGCGCTGCTGCCGCACGCCCTGAAGCTCGGGCTGGCCTCGCTCGACGAAGGCAAGGTCGCGGCACTGGGTTTCGAGCAACTGCTGTTCCTGCGTGCCGCGCAATCGGGCGCAGGCCCCACCGCGCGCGGCTGGGTGCAGCGGCTGGCCGACGGCTGGCTGTCGCAGTTTGCCTGGATGGTGCCGCAACGCGAGCAGCCCGTGCGCGCCGCGCGCCTGGCCGAGCTGGCGGTGGAGCTCGCCTGGCGCCTGCCGCAGGCGCCGCTTGCCACCCGCGTGCTGGCGCCCGAGCTGCTGTGGCAGGCGGCCTGCGCGAGCGATGGCGCTGAGCTGCTGGCCGCCTGGCTGCATGGCGCGCCGCTGCCACGCGCGCGGCTGCCGACGCTGCGCTGGTGACTGCGCGAAAACCCGCGGCAACTCAGGCCCGGTCGCTTGCAGTGCCACAGGGATAATGAATGCATGCCCGCGCCCCTGCTCAACGACAACTTCCTGCGTGCCTGCCTGCGCCAGCCCACCGATCACACGCCCGTGTGGCTGATGCGCCAGGCCGGCCGTTACCTGCCCGAATACAAGGCCACTCGGGCCAGGGCTGGCAGCTTCATGGGCCTGGCCACGAACCCGCAATACGCCACCGAGGTGACGCTGCAGCCGCTGGAGCGTTATGCGCTGGACGCAGCCATCCTGTTCTCCGACATCCTGACCGTGCCCGACGCGATGGGCCTGGGCCTGTCCTTCGAGTTGGGCGAAGGCCCGCGCTTCGCGCACCCGCTGCGCGACGAGGCGGCGGTGGCACGCCTGGCCGTGCCCGACATGGACAAGCTGCGCTATGTGTTCGATGCGGTCGCCTCGATCCGCAAGGCGCTGGCCGGGCGCGTGCCCTTGATCGGCTTTTCCGGCAGCCCGTGGACACTGGCGTGCTATATGGTCGAAGGCGCTGGCTCCGACGACTACCGCCTGGTGAAGACGCTGATGTATGCGCGCGCCGATCTGATGCACCGCATCCTGCTGATCAACGCGCAAGCCGTGGCGGCTTACCTGAACGCACAGATCGATGCCGGCGCGCAGGCCGTGATGATCTTCGACTCCTGGGGCGGCGTGCTCGCAGATGGTGCCTTTCAGCGCTTCAGCCTGCACTACACGCAGCAGGTGGTGAGCCAACTCAAACGCCAGAGCGAAGGCCGGCGCGTGCCCTGCATCGTCTTCACCAAGGGCGGTGGCCCGTGGCTGGAACAGATTGCCGGCATCGGCGCCGACGTGGTCGGGCTGGACTGGACCGTGAACCTGGGCCGCGCTCGCGCCAGCGTGGGCGCTCGTGTAGCGCTGCAAGGCAATCTCGACCCGAACGTGCTCTTTGCGCCGCCCGAGGTGGTGCAGGCCGAGGCCATCGCCACGCTCGACAGCTTCGGCCCGCCGCAGCGTGCCGATGGCGGGTGGGACGGGCATGTCTTCAACCTCGGCCACGGCATCAGCCAATACACGCCGCCCGAGCATGTCTCGGCATTGGTCGAGGCCGTACACCGGCATTCGCGCGGCCAGCGCGCGATGCAAAGGTAACGCTCGCTCACTTGGTAGGTGGGCGGGCCTGCAGTTGCGGTACTGCGCCGGGTGCGCAAGGGCTCATTGCAGGCCCGCAGGGGCTGCGGCTGCCCCAGCCGGTGAATGCCGGTAAGTGAGCACTCAGGAATTGACTTATCCCCAAAAATCATGCTGCGCTGCAATGTCATGGCTGCCGAACTCCTATCCATCGGGATTTGCCCGCATACGCGCTAAGTCCTTGATTTTATTGATAGCGCAAGACTGCCGGGAAATTGAGCAGGCTTCCGCAGAGCCCACAGAATCAAGGCTTTGGCGGTGTCGGGCACCAGTTGCCCACAAAGTTATCCACAACATTTGTGGACAGAGTGAAAAGCGCTTTCCAATCATCAACTTAGGCGTCTTCTCTGAGATGAATCCGAGCTTTCGTGCACAACTTGCCTTGCCCGTGGGATGAGCCCAGAGCTGACC
This sequence comes from Rubrivivax sp., assembly GCA_035633375.1. Lineage (GTDB taxonomy): Bacteria > Pseudomonadota > Gammaproteobacteria > Burkholderiales > Burkholderiaceae_C > Rubrivivax. The sequence goes on along the minus strand of DASQFA010000478.1, from coordinate 12,988 downwards.
GTTGCGGTGGTCGTCGATGCGCCGCAGCATGCCGGGTTGAGTGCCACGCTGGACTACTTATGTGAGCAGTCGCTACTGCCGGGAGTGTTGGTGCAGGTGCCGCTGGGTCGGCGCACCGTTCCCGGCATCGTGTGGCGCCGGCGCCTGGGCGCCCCAGCCGACGCTGCCCGGTTGCGCCCGGTACACGGCGTCATGCACAGCCTGCCGCCGCTGGGCAGCCCTTGGATGCAACTGGTGGAGTTCAGCGCCGGCTACTACCAGCGCAGCATCGGCGAGGTAGCGCTTTCGGTGTTGCCGCCCGAGCTGCGCAAGCTCGACGATGTGCAGATGGCCAAGCGCCTGTCACGGCTGCTGCGCACCTTGGCTGAGTCGGTGCCCGATGCGTCGGCGGCGCCGCTGCCCGAACTGACGCCCGAGCAGGCCTCGGCACTGCAACAGCTCGCTGCGTTGGCGCCCGGCGACACGCTGCCGACGCTGCTGCAGGGCGTCACCGGCAGCGGCAAGACCGAGGTCTATCTGCGCAGCGCGGCGCGCGCGCTCGCCGCGGGCCGCCAGGTGCTGGTGCTGGTCCCCGAGATCAACCTCACACCGCAGCTCGAAGCGCGGTTTGCCGAGCGTTTTGCCGGGCACCGTCTGGTCTCGTTGCACAGTGCATTGACGCCGGCGCAGCGCCTGCGCCACTGGCTGCTGGCACACCTGGGCCACGCCGACCTGGTGCTGGGCACGCGGCTGGCGGTGTTTGCCTCGCTGCCGCGGTTGGGGCTGATCGTCGTCGACGAGGAGCACGACCCGTCGTTCAAGCAGCAGGAAGGTGCGCGCTACTCGGCGCGCGATCTGGCCGTCTACCGCGGCCGCGTCGAAGGCTTGCCGGTGCTGCTGGGCTCGGCCACGCCATCGCTGGAAAGCTGGCACCGCGCCGAGCAGGGCCGCTACCGGCGCCTTTGCCTGACGCAACGCGTTGGCGGCGGCGAACTGCCCGCCGTGCGCCTGCTGGACATGAACAGCGTGCCGCGGCAAAGCGGCGCTGCGCCGCCGGCACTGGCGCAGGCGCTGCAGCAGGCCATCGAGCAGCGCATCGCGCGCGGCGAACAGAGCCTGCTGTTCCTGAACCGGCGCGGTTATGCGCCGGTATTGTTCTGCGGCGCCTGCGGCTGGAAGAGCGCCTGCCCGCATTGCAGTGCCTGGCGCGTGTTCCACAAGGCCGACCGCACGCTGCGCTGCCACCACTGCGGCTTTGCCGAACGCGTGCCGCGCGCCTGCCCGGACTGCGGCAACCTGGACATCGCGCCCATCGGCCGCGGTACCGAGCGGCTGGAAGAACAGATCGCCCAGCTGCTGCCGCTGGCCCGCGTGGCGCGCATCGATGCCGACAGCACGCGCGCCAAGGGCGCGCTGCAGGCGCAGCTGAGCGCCGTGCACGCCGGCGAAGTGGATGTGCTGGTGGGCACGCAGATGATCGCCAAGGGGCACGACTTCCGCGGCATCACGCTGGTGGCGGCGGTGAACCCCGATGCGGCGCTGTTTGCCAGCGACTTCCGCGCCGCCGAGCGTTTGTTCGCGCTGCTCATGCAGGCTGCAGGCCGCGCCGGGCGCGATGCCGCCCACGCCGCGCGCAGCGAGATGTGGATCCAGACCTGGCACCCGCGCCACCCGTTGTATGCGGCGCTGCGTGCACACGACTTCGATGCCTTTGCGCGCGGCCAGTTGCTCGAGCGCCGCGCCGCCGGGCTGCCGCCCTATTCGAGCCTGGCGCTGCTGCGCGCCGAAGCGCGCACTGCCGATGCGGCGCTGGTCTTTCTCCAACAGGCGGCTGAAATCGCGCAGCATCTGCCTGGCAGCGCCGAGGTGCGCGTCTATCCGCCGGTGCCGCCACCGGTGTCGCGCGTGGCGAATGTCGAGCGCATGCAGATGCTCGTCGAATCGGATTCGCGCGGCGCGCTGCAGCGCCTGCTGGCACAGTGGCTGCCTCAACTGCAGGCGCTACGCGCCGCGCACAAGCCCGTGCTGCGCTGGGCGGTGGACGTCGACCCGCTGGCGATCTGATGCCGTGGTTTCGACCGCAGGCATCTCAGGCTCTCAGGCTTGGCTTGCGACAGGAGTCAGCTGCCACGACGCGCGCACATCAAGTGCGCGCCCGTACGGCCGCGAGGGTCGCTCGACGATGCCGCCCTGATCCCTGAACGCGATTTCTGGTCATGATTCGTGCTTGTCGGGCTTGGTCACGACCGGCTTGCCGGCCTTGTCGCGCGGCGCTGACTTGGGCTCGGCAGCATCGCTGGCAGGCGGCTTGGCAGCCATTTCAGCGGTGGAATTCAGCTGCGGCGCCACCGCGTCGATCTTGTTCTCGCGCATGTAGTCGTTCATCTCGCGCCAACCAGCGAACACCGCCGCGCGGTCGGCCTTGCGGTTGAGTGCAAAACAGTCCTCCAGCGCACGTCCGGCATGACGACAGGCACCGCCGACCGCCTTGCCGTCGGCTTCCTTGCGCTCAGCCACGGCCTGGGCGGATTCGATGCCGAGCATGTCGCAGCCGGCAACCAGCAGCGCAGCGGCGAGCACGAGAAAGCATCGTATGGGCGTCATGGGCTGGTGTCGGTTCGAAGCTACACGCCATATCGGCGCCACGGCCACTGGACTTGAATCAGGACGCCATCGACTGCGCGCTGCTTGCCGAGGGCAGCAGCACGCCCGGCTCGAGCCCGATGGCGGCGGATGACTGCAGGAACAACGGCGTCGCCTCCCTGCGTCCGCCGCCACGCTGCAATTCGAGCAAGTCGAGCGCCCCGTCACCGCAGGCCACCACCAGCGAGCCGTGGCCAGACGCGAGCACCCTGCCGGCAGGCCCGCCTGCGCTCGGGCAAACGCGTGCACGCCAGAGCTTCACGCTCTGGCCGTTCCAAGAGAAGCAGGCACCTGGAAAGGGGTCGAAGGCGCGCACCCGACGCTCGAGCAGCGTCGCGCTTTGCTGCCAATCAACCAAGGCTTCGGACTTGTCGATCTTGTGTGCGTAGGTCACGCCCTGAGTCGGCTGCGGCTGGTGATGGGCGCTGCCGGGCGCCAGCGACTGCAGCGTCTCGAGCAACAGGCGCGCGCCCATGCGGGCCAGCCGGGCCGACAGGCTGGCGCTGGTGTCGTCGGCCTCGATCGGCAGATCCTGCATGCGCAGGATGTCGCCGGTGTCCAGTCCGGCATCCATTTGCATGATCGTGATGCCGGTGCGCGCATCGCCGGCTTCGATGGCGCGCTGCACCGGCGCCGCACCGCGCCAACGCGGCAACAGCGAGCCGTGGATGTTGACGCAGCCCAGCCGCGGCAGGTCCAGCACCCACTGCGGCAGGATCAGGCCATAGGCCGCGACGACCAGCACGTCTGGCCTGGCTGCCAGCAGCACCGAACGCGCCATCTCGGCCACTTCAGGGAACTTGCCGTCGAGCCGCAGGCTGCGCGGCTGCGCCAGGCTCAGGCCGTGCGCGAGCGCCAGTTGCTTGACGGCCGAGGCCTGCAGCTTGAGCCCGCGCCCGGCCGGTCGGTCGGGCTGCGTCAACACCACGACGGGCAGATGGCCGGCATCGAGAATGCCCTGCAGCGCCACGCGAGCGAATTCCGGCGTGCCGGCAAAGGCGATGCGCAGAGCGCCCGCGCGCGATGTCGATCCCGGCGCCGCCCCCGCGGCAGGCTCAGGCTCCACGGCGCTGCTCACGCTGCTTTTTCAGCAGCTTGGTGCGGATGCGGTTGCGCTTGAGCAGGCTCAGGTACTCGACGAACACCTTGCCGAGCAGATGGTCCATCTCGTGCTGAACACACACCGACAGCAGATCCTCGGCCTCGAACTCGTAGGCGCGACCATCTCGCCCGATCGCGCGCACGTTGACGCGTGCGTGGCGCGGCACGTCGTCGTAGAACGACGGCACGGACAGGCAGCCCTCTTCGACGACCACCCGTTCATCGCTGCGCCAGAGGATTTCAGGGTTGATGAGCACGCGCGGCTGATCGTGCGTGTTCGAGACGTCCATGACGATCACGCGCTCATGCACGTCCACCTGCGTGGCGGCCAGCCCGATGCCTTCGCAGGAGTACATCGTTTCGAGCATGTCGTCGACGAGTTGCTGTATGCGCGCATCGACCTCGTTCACGGGGCGGGCCACGGTGTGCAGGCGGGGATCGGGGTAACACAGGATGTTCAGCTGGGCCATTTGCAACACAGACGCAACGTGGCGCGACAGCCCGCATCGGTTGTCCACACCAAGCAACACGGCGGTGCGTGACAGGCTGCACAAGCTTTGTCGCTGGGCGCCACTTTCATTGCGATATCAACGGTTTATGGGCAGAATCCGAGAAACTGTTTGAGCATTTCTGTGGCTCTTGCGCTATGGTGCGGCGAGCCAGACCCATGACCAAACAGATGGCGCAATTGTGGCACCCGCCGGGGGCTTCAAGGCACGCCAGGAGCCTGAACCGATGAATCCAAAGAACCTTCGACGTTGCCTGGGTGCCTACACCGCGCTTTGCGCTTGTGCATCGCTGCTGGCCGGCCACGCCGTGGCTGCAGAGCCCAACTTCCCCATCACGGCCGAGCAGCGCAGCACGGCGCAACAGGTGGCGCAGGCGGGAGTGCCGCTGTCGGAACTGGCGCCGAACGCACCGGATTCGCACACCGTGCAAAGTGGCGATACGCTGTGGGACATCTCCAAGCTGTTCCTGAAGAGTCCATGGCGCTGGCCCGAGCTCTGGGGCATGAATCTCGAGCAGGTCCGCAACCCGCATCTGATCTACCCGGGCCAGGTGCTGGTGCTTGAAAAATCGGACGGCCGCGCACGCCTGCGTGTGGCGCAGTCCGGCAGCGGCGCACCCAGCAACACCGTCAAGCTTTCTCCGCGCGTGCGCAGCAATCTGCTCGACAACGGTGCCATCGGATCGATCCCCTTGAACCTGATCGGGCCCTTCCTGACCGAGGCGGTGATCTTCAACAACGACGAGCTGAACCTCGCGCCACGCATCGTGGCTGCCCAGGAAGGTTTCGTCGCCATGTCGCAGGGGCAGCTGGCCTATGTCGTGGGCGATCTGGGCAAGGGCTCGGCATACCGGTTGTTTCGCGAGCCGCAGCCACTGTACGACTTCGACAGCAAGGAATTGCTGGGTTATGAGGCGCGATACGTCGGTACGGCCGAATTTGTCCGCCCCGGCAGGAACCTCGTCGAGAGCAATGGCAAGCCCGTGGTCGTGCCGGCCACCGTGTCCATTCAGTCGGTGCGCATGGAAGTCAACGTCGGCGACCGACTCGCGCCGCTGCCGGCGCGCGACCTCGAGGCCTATGCACCGCACAATCCTAACGTGCCCATGGCGGGCCGCGTGCTGTCGATCTATGGCGAAGGCCTGAGTGCGGGGCAGAACCAGATCGTGGCGCTGAACCGGGGCGCGCGCGACGGCGTCGAGCGCGGTCACGTGCTGGCACTGTGGCGCCAGGGCGACCGCAGGGCGACAGACATCAATGGTCAGAATACGGTGCTGCAACTGCCGAACGAGTCCAACGGGCTGCTGTTCGTGTTCAGCGTCTTCGAACGCGCGTCGTATGCGCTGATCCTGTCGGTGAACGTCCCGGTCTTCCCCGGAGACGCCTTCACGCAGCCCTGAACCGGGGCAGGCTTGCTCGACGCAGACGAATTCAACGCCTGGTTTCGCCTGCTCGAGACTCCCGGGTTGGGCCGCGAAGGGGCCCGGCGCCTGCTCGCCAGCTTCGGCTCGGCCACGCAGGTCCTGGGCGCATCCAAGGCCGCCTGGCAACAGGTCGTGGGCGACAAACTCGCCACGGCGCTGGGCAGCGAGCCGGACAACCTGGCCAGCCGGCTGCAGGCAGCCCACGCATGGTGGCAAGGTGGTGACCGCCGGCAGATCCTGAGCATCGGCGACAGCGCCTACCCGGCCGTGCTGCTGCAGACGGCCGACCCACCACTGCTGCTCTACGTGCACGGCGATGTGGCGCTGCTGAACCAACGCAGCCTGGCCATCGTCGGCAGTCGAAACGCCAGCGCGCAGGGCGTGGACAACGCGCGATCCTTCGCCGCACATCTCAGCCAAAGGGGCTGGACCATCGTTTCCGGACTGGCCTTCGGCATTGACGGCGCCGCGCACGAAGGCGGGCTGTTGGGGCCGGGCAGCACGGTGGCGGTGGTCGGCACAGGGCTGGACCGGGTGTACCCTGCACGCCACCGCGCACTGGCCCATCGCATTGCAGCGTCCGGCGCGCTGGTCAGCGAGTTCGCGCCCGGCACGCCGCCAATCGCCGCCAACTTTCCCATGCGCAACCGCATCATCGCCGGGTTGTCGCGCGGCACGCTGGTGGTGGAAGCGGCCGTGCAGTCGGGCTCGCTGATCACCGCGCGCATGGCCGCTGAGGCCGGCCGCGAGGTCTTCGCGGTGCCGGGCTCGATACACGCGCCGCTGTCGCGCGGTTGCCACGCACTCATTCGCCAGGGTGCCAAGCTGGTGGAAAGCGCCGCTGACATCCTGGAGGAACTGCAACCGGGCCAGGCTGTCGAGCTGGCGCCTGCGGCGATGCCCGAGGACACGGTGCTCGACCGGGTGCTGGAGGCGCTCGGTCATGACCCGGTGACTCTGGATGCGTTGTGTGCACGAACGGGCTGGAGCGCGCAGGAGCTCAGCGCGCGGCTGCTCGAACTCGAGCTCGAGGAGCGTGTCGTCCGCCTGCCCGGTGGGCTGTACCAGCGTCGTGGCCTGGCTTGATGCGCGGGTCGGGCGATCAAGTAACCGCGGCGGCCAGCAGCCCGCGCTGCGTTATAGTGTTTTCATGTTCGATGTGCTCGTGTACCTGTACGAAAACTACTGGCGTCCGGATGCCTGCCCGAGCCACCGGCAACTGTCGCGAAAGCTTAGCGCGGTGGGCTTCGAGTCGGACGAAATCCAGGACGCCTTGACGTGGCTCGACGGCCTGGCCAGCACGGCTGAGTCGTGCACCGGCCAGCAGGGCGAACAAAGCCTGCGCGTTTATTCCGAGGCCGAGCGCGAACTGCTCGGCGACGAATCGATCGGCTTCATCAGCTTCCTCGAATCCGCGGGCGTGCTGCCGCCGACGATGCGCGAAATGGTGCTCGACCGTGCCAGCGCCATCGGCAATGGGCCGATCGAACTGGACGACCTGAAGATCATCGTGCTGATGGTTTTCTGGAGCCTGGGCGAAGAGCCCGATGCGCTGATCCTCGACGAACTCTTCGTCGCCCCCGAAGAGCGACTGATCCACTGAAGCCCCCGGCGACGTGCAACACGCAGCGTCGCTCCACGGAGCAACCATGGCGTAACCGGCTGGGCCAGGCCGCTGATGTTGCCCCCTCGAGCGGGCCGAGTAGCGGCGCGCAACCGTCGCGACGCACCGTGCTCGCCAGCGCCCGCCGGCATCCCCGCTGGCGAGCGGGGCGAAGCCGCTACGCGGGGGGGTCAATTCAGCAGCCGTGACGGATCCACGTCCAGCTTGGCCAACGCGCTGCGCGTGGCGCGCACGCTCAAGGACTCGTCCTGCGCCGGCAGCAGCAACCCGGCCTGCAGGAAGGACGCCAGGCGCTGCTGCTGGAACAGCACGCAGCGTCCTTGCGCGGTGACGAACATCGACAACTGCTTGCGCATGCCCAGCCAGGCCAGCTGCACCGCCTCGTTGCGGTTGCGGTAGTCGAGCATGAACCAGCCGCCGACCTGCAGCTCGCGCGCCCAGGCCAGCATCGCCGGGGTGGGCATCGAGCCGCCCTCGGACACCACCTCGAGCTCGGAGCTTTCATGGCCCGACAGGTCGAAGACGATCGAGTCATCGATGCTCACGTCGGCCGAATCGGGCAGAAGTTCTTCGAGCGACTCGAGCCGTTCGGCCAGCTCTTGCAGCCTTTCGTTCGGGATCACCGGCGCCTTGGCGGTGAAGGCCGCCGCCAGCGAGTTGTTCAGGATCTGGATGTGTTCGTCCTGCTTGGCCGGATCCATGCCGACCGAAGACATGCCGTCGCGCAGCGTCTTCAGCAGCGGCGTCAGGCGGCGGATGACTTCGGCGCGCTCCTCGCGCGTGACCTTGGCGCTGGCCGACCAGATCAGGTCGGAGGCGGCACGCTTCGTGGCGCGTATCTCGTCGCTTTGCGCGCCAAAGCGCACCGCGCTGGTGGCCAGCACGTCGGCCCAGACATGGAACAGGAACAGACGCACGCTTTCCTGCACCGGCACCTCGTTTAGCATGCGGCGCAGTTCGATGGTGTACTGGATGGCCATGGTCTCGCGCTGTTCGACCTGCTGCGCCAGCGACACACCCTTGCGCGTGGCCTCGTTTTCGGTGCTGAAGTAGTGCTCGAGGAACTTCTCGAACTCAGTGAGCACGGTCTGGAACACGCGCCGCCCGGTATCGGGATAGGCCTCGACCACCTGCACCACGCGCTTGATCTCCTTTTCAAGGGCATCGCCGACGCTGCGCGTGGAGCTGTCGAAGCCCATCACGCAGGCCCCCATGCGATCGATCAGGCGGCGAGCCGGGTGGTCGATGGTGGCAAAGAAGTCAGGCTCGGTGACGGCCACGCGCAGCACCGGCATCTGCAGTCTTGCAAACCACACCCGCACGCTGGCCGGTATGCGCTCTTCGGTGAGGATGCTCTGGAACAGCAGCGCGACGATCTCGATGGTGGCGCGCTCTTCGGGTGTCGCCGCGGATTGCTTGAGTGCCTGCTTGCGCTGGTGCAGTTCCTCCAGCAGCGCGGGCGTGGTCACCGTCGGCTCGCCGGCGCGCCTGTTGCTCGGGCTGACGCGCCTGCGAATGCCGAGTTGCGCCTGATCGATGGCCTGCGCCAGTGCGGGCGACAGCTTCTGCGCGCGGCTCACATCGCCGAAGGACGGCAGGTGGCGCCCGACCAGGCGGTTGAGGCGCCCGAGCACGGCCTCGGAGTGTTCACCGCTTCGCGCCAGCGGCGCGGCGCGCGTCATCATGCGCGTTTCCTCGCCGACGCCGCCACGGCCCGGAAAGCTGCCGTCGCCCGAAGCGCCGCCATGCGAACCGGCCCAGTAGGCCGAGCTCGCACCCACGCCAGAGCCGTGCCCCGCCCCGGGGCCCACGCCATATCGCGGCCCCGAACCCGAGCCCGGGCCAGGGCCCGAGCCGTATCCAGAGGCCGAACCAGACCCTGGGCCATGCCCATGGCCATGACCTTGCCCAGGCCCATGTCCGGGTCCTTGCCCCGAGCCGAAGCCCGAACTTTGCGCAAAGCCCGACGCCGCGCCAGCGCCGCCGCCCGGTCCGGCCGAGAAACTCGTGGCGGGCGCGGTCACGTTGCGCGAGCGACGGATGAACGGGTGCAGGTCCACGTCGGCGAGCACGTCATGTCCGACCAGCCAGCTGTTGGTCTCGTGGTAGGCCTCTTCCACAAGCCCCGCAAGCTCTTCATGCAGGCCGGATTGCAGCTCGCGCCAGCTCTCCAGGCCGCATCCCGCCGAGCGCCAGGCATCGACGACGATGCGCGCCAACACATGCGCACGCAGCATGTCCTGCGGCTCGAGCTCCTCGCGCCGCTCCAGCACCGACATGCGTGCACGCAGATCGGTGAATTCCGAGGCCGCCTTGTCCATCACTGCCAGTGCCAGGCGCGAGGTCAGGATCTCGCGCTCGATGGTGTCGTCGTCGACCAGCGACAGCGGGCCGCTGGGTGCCCCAGACGGCGGCAGGTCGTTCGGGCGTACCGCCGATATGTTGTTCAACAGCGCGTTGCGCAGGCTGTTGACCATGATCTTGTGCCAGGACGCGGCGCCTTTCTGCAGCTCGTGCACCAGCTCGCGGCGGCGCGTGAAGCGTGCATGCTCTGTCGGCTTGTCGAGCAGGGAACGGGCACTTTCGGCGAGCGTGTTGACCAGCGCCGGCAAACCCTTGACCAGCTGTTCGGCGTAGATGCGCCGTGCCTGCTCGGCAAGTTCGGCGTAATCGGCGCTGTGTGCCATGGGCGGGGCTTCAGTACCTCGAGGTTCAGGCCACTCTACACCACGGCCCCGGCATTCGGATCGTCGGGGTCGATGTCCTTGGTGCCGGCCTTGATCAGATCTTCACGCTTCACACCCAACCACATGGCGATGGCTGCGGCCACGAACACCGACGAGTAGATGCCGAACAGGATGCCCACGGTCAGCGCCAGCGAAAAGTAGTACAGCGTCGGGCCGCCGAAGATCAGCATCGACAGCACCATCAACTGCGTCGAGCCGTGGGTGATGATGGTGCGGCTGATGGTGCTGGTGATGGCGTGATCGATGACCTGCTCGGTGTTCAGCTTGCGGCTGCGCCGGAAGGTCTCACGCACCCGGTCGAAGATGACCACCGACTCGTTCACCGAATAGCCCAGCACCGCCAGCACCGCCGCCAGCACCGCCAGCGAGAACTCCCACTGGAAGAAGGCGAAGAAGCCCAGGATGATGACGATGTCGTGCAAGTTGGCGACGATCGCGGCGATCGAGAACTTCCACTCGAAGCGCAGCGCCAAGTACAGCATGATGCCCACGACGACGAAGGCCAGCGCCTTGGCGCCATCGGCCGCCAGTTCCTTGCCGACCTGCGGGCCGACGAACTCGCTGCGCTGCAGCGTCACCGGCTCGACCGCGCCGGCGGCGCAAGCCTGCTTGCTGATCGACTCACCCCTATCGCTGACGCCCTGACGCGCTTCGACCGCACCGCCTTCGGCGCGACACAACGCATCAAAGACACGCCCCACCAGCTCGCTCTGCTTCACGCCCTCGCGCAGCGGCAGGCGGATCAGCACATCGCGCGAGCTGCCGAAGTTCTGCACCTGCGTCTCGCCCACGTTCATGGCCTCGACCGTGCTGCGCACCTTGCCGATGTCGGCGGTCTGCGCATAGGCCACCTCGATGACCGTGCCGCCGGTGAACTCGATCGACAGGTGCAGCCCGCGCGTGAACAGGAAGAACACCGCCGCCAGGAAGGTCAGCAACGAGATGATGTTGAACACCAGCGCATGCCGCATGAACGGGATGTCGCGGCGAATCCTGAAAAACTCCATCAGATCTCCTGTTCAGGTTTCATGGCGGCCCGGGAAATGCCCCTGTGCGCAGCAGCCGTGGCCTCGTCCCGGGATGCCAGGCCTGCACCGGGCCCTTCAGGCCTTGACGACCGTCTTGGCCGCGCCCTCGGCATCGGGTTTCCAGATCTGCCCGATCGACACCGATTTCAGCCGCTTCTGCCGGCCATACCAAAGATTCACCAGCCCGCGCGAGAACATCACGGCCGAGAACATCGAGGTCAGGATGCCCAGGCAGTGCACGACGGCGAAGCCGCGCACCGGCCCGGAGCCGAAGGTCAGCAGCGCCACGCCGGCAATCAGCGTGGTGATGTTCGAATCCAGGATGGTGGCGAAGGCACGTTCGTAGCCGGTGTGGATGGCAAGCTGCGGTGGCGCACCAGCGCGCAGTTCTTCGCGCACGCGCTCGTTGATGAGCACGTTGGCGTCGATGGCCATGCCCAGCGTCAGCGCGATGGCGGCGATGCCCGGCAGAGTGAGCGTGGCCTGCAGCATGGACAGCACGGCCACCAGCATGAGCAGATTGAAGGTCAGCGCCAAGGTCGAGATCACGCCGAACAGCCCGTAGTAGGCGCACATGAACAGCGCGATCGCGGCAAAGCCGTAGATCACGCTGTTGAATCCCTTGTCGATGTTGTCGGCGCCCAGGCTGGGGCCGATGGTGCGCTCCTCGATGATCTCCATCGGCGCAGCCAGCGAGCCGGCGCGCAGCAGCAGTGCGACGTCGGCCGCCTCGGTGGTGGTCATGCGCCCGGAGATCTGCACGCGCCCGCCGCCGATCTCGCTGCGGATCACCGGCGCGGTAATTACCTCTCCCTTGCCCTTTTCGAACAACAGGATGGCCATGCGCTTGCCCACGCTCTCGCGCGTCACGTCCCTGAAGATGCGTGCGCCCTTGGCATCCAGCGTCAGGTGTACCGCGGGTTCCTGCGTCTGGCCGTCGAAGCCGGCTTGGGCATCGGTCAGGTTGTCGCCGGTGAGCACGACCTGGCGAAAGACGATGATCGGTGCGCCATTGCGCTCGAGGTAGCGCTCGCTGCCGAAAGGCACGGCCGCGCTGCCGCGCTCGGCCTCGCGCGCCTCCGCGCTTTCGTTCACCATGCGGATTTCCAGCGTCGCGGTGCGGCCGATGATGTCCTTGGCCTTGGCCGTATCCTGCACCCCCGGCAACTGCACCACCACCCGGTCCAGGCCCTGCTGCTGGATCACTGGCTCGGCCACGCCGAGCTCGTTGACGCGGTTGTGCAGCGTGGTGATGTTCTGCTTCAGCGCCTGCTCCTGCACCAGGCGCGCCGCCGCGGGCTTGAGCATGCCGCGCAGCTTGAAGTCGGCGCCGTCCGCAGATTCGTCCCACTGCAGATCGGGCAACTGCTCAGCCAGCAGCGTCTGCGCGGCCACCAGCGTGGCGCGTTCGCGAAAGCGCAGCTCCAGGCTGTTGCCATCGCGGGTGATGCCGGCATGGCGGATGTTCTTGTCGCGCAGCAAGGTGCGCACGTCGCCAGTGAGCGACTCGGCCTTCTTCGTCAGCGCCGCCTTCATGTCGACCTGCATCAGGAAGTGCACACCGCCGCGCAGGTCCAGCCCCAGGTACATCGGCAGCGCATGCAGCCTGCTCAACCATGCGGGCGAACGCGACAGCAGGTTCAGCGCGACGATGTAGCTCGGGTTGGCTGGGTCCGGGTTGAGCGCCTTGGACAGCGCATCCTTGGCTTTGATCTGCTCTTCGGTGTCGGCCATGCGTGCCTTGACCGAATTCACGTCGAACTGCACAAGGTCGGGTTTCAGACCGGCCTGCACGAGCAGTTGCTGCACACGCGGCGCGAAGGCCGCGTCGAGCTTCAGCGTGGCCTTGGCGCTGGAGACCTGCACCGCCGGCGCTTCGCCGAAGAAGTTGGGTGCGGTGTAGATCAGGCCGACGAGCAGCGCGACCGCGAGGA
>DASQFA010000477.1:0-15573 GCA_035633375.1 Rubrivivax sp. | reverse complement strand
GGAAGGACCGACCGCGAAGCGCCCTCGGGCGCTCCCGAGAGTTCTCTAGACGCAGTTGCGAGCCATGTACCCGGGTACGCCCATTGGCGCGATCCCGCCCGAGAACGTCGCGCGGTTCTAAGCCGAGCCGTTGCCACCCTGCTTTCTCTCCTGCCGATCCCGATGGCGGGAGCGCAGGGCAAGATCTATCGAATCGGGTATTTGAACCCTCGGGCCTCGAAGGACGCCGTCGACGATGCGTTCCTTCGAGGAATGGAGGAGCACGGCTATACGGTGGGTCGCAATCTGGCTATCGAGTACCGCTGGGCAGGCAATGACCTGGCTCGCCTGCCGGCCCTGGCCGAGGAACTCGTTCGGCTACGCGTCGATGTGATCGTGACGGCGACGACGGCCGGGACCCGGGCAGCGATGGCCGCGACGAGCACGATCCCGATCGTGTTCGCCGCTGCGGCCGACCCGGTCGGCGCCGGGTTCGTCGCGAGCCTCGGGAGGCCTGGGGGCAACGTCACCGGGGTATCGCTCCAAACGACCGACGTCGCAGGAAAGCGCGTACAGATCCTGCACGAGGCGGTTGCCCGTGCACCAATCGGCTTATTGGCGGAGCGGTTCACCACCCCCACCCAGGGAACCACCGGAATCCTGGTCGCCGAGACCTTGGCCGCGGGCAAGCAACTGGCGGTTCAGATCGTCGTGCGCGAGATCGCCGCGGCCGACGAGCTGGCCGATGCCTTCAGACACTTCCGACGTGAGCAGGTGAAGGCTCTCATCGTTCAGGCCGGCCCGCTGACGATCCAGCACAGGGCCACGATCACCGAACTGGCAGCACGCGAGGGCCTGCCCGGGATGTACGAGATCCGCAATTTCGTCGAGGCCGGGGGCCTCATGTCTTATGGCCCCGATCTGCGCGAGAACTATCGGCGTGCTGCCGCATATGTGGATCGTATCTTCAAGGGTGCCAAGCCGAGCGACTTGCCGGTCGAGCAGCCGACCAAGCTGGCCCTTGTCGTCAATCTGCAGGCTGCGAGGGCCCTCGGGCTCACCTTGCCGCCGTCGCTGCTGGCTCGCGCCGACGAAGTGCTCCGGTGAGGGTTTGGACGCTCGTTCGAATGCACCTTCTGCGGCCCTCCGCTAGTCCTTTGCGCGGCATTCGTTGACTCCGACCGCCGGCGGTGAGTTCATAGCTCGCCCCGCGCCGAACGGCCGCCAAGCTCGCTAACGAGCGACTGCTTGCGCACTGCGAGAACACTGCGTTGTGGTTCCGCAGTGGGTCGATGACGGATCTTCGCCAGTTTGATTCAGGCGCCGCAAACCCGCCGCAGGGATTGGCTGAGCGCATCTGACCTTCTCGAGAGCCGGGTACGCCGGCCGTCGGCCGGCATGGTAGCGGTCGGTTCGGAGGAATACAGTTCCGACGTGAGCGTGCAAGACCGTGGCCTTTTCCACGTGGACCTAACGCTGGCCCAGCGGAGGATCGCCATGAATCGCCCCTATTGACGTCGACCCGCGCTGATCCAATACTGGTCCTACCGTTTCCGCCGTCGCGGTACGCCACCGACACCCTACCGCATACCCAGGAGGTTCCCGCCATGCGTGCCCGCTTCAAGCTTTGCCGATCGTCCTTCGCCATGTGCGGCCTCGCCGTCGCGCTGGCATGGTCCCACCCTGCTCTTGCTGAAGGCCGGGACTTCCGACATGGCAACGGCGCCGTTCCGGGCCTGCCCTCCGGGGGTCAGGGCGTGGCCACGGGCTTTCGCTCTGGCATGGTGGCCGTGGCTAACCCTCACGCAGCGGAGGCAGGTGCGCGGATCCTTGAGGGTGGCGGCAATGCCATCGATGCGGCAGTGGCCATCGCGTACGCTCTAAACGTGGTCGAGCCCCAGTCAGCGGGCATCGGAGGTGGCGGCTTCATGCTGGTCCACCTGGCCGACTATGGCCGGGGCAGCGGCAAGTTCGGCGGCAAGACCTTTGCAGTCGACACGCGCGAGCGTGCCCCAGCCGGTGCGACGCCGGGCATGTTCGGCACGCTCAACTTCACGCAGGCATCGACCTCGGGCATCTCGGTGGGCGTGCCTGGCATGGTGCGTGGCACAGCGGAGGCGGTGGACAGATGGGGCAAGCTGCCGTTGTCGCGGGTCCTCAAGCCCGCAATCCGTCTCGCCGACGATGGCTTCGCGGCGACCGCGCGCTTTGTCGCGTCGCCCAACTGCGCAAGTGCGACGAGTCGGGCGAAGGTCTACCCCGAAACGGCAGCGTACTTCTGCCCGGGAGGCAACCCGATTCCAGAAGGAACGATCGTCACTAACAAGCCGCTAGCAGAGTCCCTGCGCCGCATTGCCAGGCATGGCCCGGACGCCTTCTACAGCGGCGAGATCGCGCACGGCATCATAGAGGGGCAGAAGCGCCAGTCCGCAGGCGGTGCACCGGGCACGATGACACTGGCAGACCTCAAGGCTTACAAGACAACGCTGCGTGAGCCGGTGGTTGGGACCTACCGGGGCTACACCATCAAGGCCATGAACTCGCCGTCCTCCGGCGGACCGACCTTGCTGCAGATGCTCGGGATGGTCGAACGATTCCCGATCGGCGACGCTGGGGCCAGCTTCGGCTTCGGCAGCACCTCGACCCTGAACGTGATGGCCGAGGCGATGCGAATTGCGTTTGCCGACCGGGCCGTGTGGATGGGCGACGCTGACTTTTCCTACGTTCCGACCAAGGGCCTGATAGCTCGCGGATACACCGCGATGCGCGGCGAACCGATCGCGCCGACAGCGCGTCTGACGGTCAACCCGGTGGCTGGTGACCCGCGGCCCTATGACGTCAGCGCATGGCAGCCGCCGAAGCACTTCGCCGACGCGACCTCGTTCGCCGGGCCGGGCGGCTCGACCACGCATTTCGTCGTGGCCGACAAGTGGGGCAACCTGGTGTCATACACGAACACCATCGAGTCGGGTTATGGGGCCGGCATGTTCGCCGGCTACTACCCCGTCGGCTGCGCAGAAATCAGTTGCTTCAAGAGCTTCGGCTTCCTGCTCAACAACGAGTTGACTGACTTCAACTTCACGCCGTCGATCAACGCCTTTACCGGACAGCCCGCGACCAACGACGTCGCACCGGGCAAGAGGCCGCGCAGCAGCATGGTGCCGACCATGATCTTCGACGCCAAGGGCCGGCCTCTCGTAGCCTACGGCTCGCCGGGCGGTTCGACGATCATCAACTCGGTGTTCAACGTGACACTGAACTTGCTCGACCACGGCATGACGATCCAGCAGGCGATCGACGCACCACGGCTATCGGTCACTGCGGCCGGCGGCAACGTGTCCATCGATACGGGCAACCCGCTCGCGCCTACTCCATTCCCGCCCGAATCACTTGACGGTCTGCGCGTGCTGGGGCACATCGTGAACGCCCCGGCCGACATTGGCTCGGTGCAGATGATCGTGATCGACCCGAGGACGGGAAAGCAGTACGGCGGCGCGGACTTCCGACGCGAAGGCACGGTGATCGGGCTTCCGCGGCATCGGCGTGGCCACTGGGGCGGCCACGCTAGTGATGATCACGACGACTGAGTGTCGTCACGGGCGGGCATCGTGCCCGTGATCGCCCAGAACAAGCCGTCGCCGCCATCGCCGGATTCGGTCAGCTCCGAGCGCAGCCCCCGCATCCGCAGTAGCTGCCCTGCTGGCAAGTCTGCACGAGGGCACCAAGCTCAGGTCGCGTTTCAGCTACACCACGGCGTATGAAGGTCGGGCGACGCCCCCAGGTGGTCGACATCATGGAGCAAGTGGTTGCGGAAAAAAGTGGCTTCGCGAGCGATATCAATGAGAAGAAGCACGATGCCTGGCGCCACCATACCGCTCCAGATCTTTCCTTTCCGGGCCGTCGGGACTTGCTACTCCGTCCCTAGATCCAGAGGCAGCCCACTGGCCACCGACTGAACCTGCTGGAATGCGGAATTGCGGTGCATAGCGCCCAACGTTGGAATCAGCAAAGCGACAATTCAGGCCCGCGCCATGCGCGGACCCGGCCCGATGGCTGCATCAGCGCTCCCCGCGCGCCAATGCCGCAGACCGCTCCAGGCTGATCTCCGCAACCAGTGGATCGGCATGCCGATGCGCCAGCTGCCATGCATCGCCTTCGCGACAATAGACAAGAGTCACGCGCAACGACCAGTCCTGTGCCGGCAGGCCGCCGACCTCGACGTGGGCGTGCTCGATGAGCGCCAGCACCACCATGTCCGTCGACCCGTAGGCCTGCACAAGTTCCTGTCGCAGGCTGCCGTTTCTGAAGAAGCGACCCATCGCATCGATGCGATCGGGCGTGAGGTTGCGCGCGCGGGTTGGGGTCCCGCCGAACGGTGACATCAGCGTGAAGTCATCGCTGAACGAGACCAGCGCGCGGTAGCGCTCGATGTCCCCACGCATCAGCGCGGCATTGGACGCTTCGGAACGCTCGATGAGATCGGGGACCGACCGTGCAGTAGCGGTACGGGGACCAGGCTGGGGAGCCGCAGAAATGGTCGTCGAGGCCATGCCGCAGGCGGCGGCGAGAACGGATCTTCTGGAGGTGGGCATGGTGTTGCATCCTGTTTGGGTGACGGTTGAGAGAACGCTGACTGCGTTCGTCGAGGACCAAAGGATCGCGCCGCCACGCCAATGAATCCAGCGATATGATTTCAGCAATATGCTGAATCAAGTTGATCTGTCCCGGGTCGACCTGAACCTGCTGGTGCTCTTCGACACCGTTCGCGAGGCACAGCATGTCGGCCGCGCCGCGGACCGGTTGCACCTCACCGCCTCTGCGGTGAGCCATGGCTTGAACCGGCTGCGCCGGCTGCTCAACGACCCGCTGTTCCTGAGAACGCCCAAGGGCGTGGTGCCGACCGAACGTGCGCTTGAGCTCGCCGGCCCCATCGCCGATGTGCTGGCGCAGGCCCGCAGCGTGCTGGCGAGCGCCGAGCCTTTCGATCCGGCGCGCTCGACGCGACGCTTCACGATCGGCGCACCGGATGGCATATCTGCCGTGCTCCTGACTCAGCTGATGGGAGACTTGCGCGGCCTTGCTCCCGGCATCGATATCGGCGTTCGGCAGCTGCTGCCGGCACCGGGGGAGACTTCACTCCAACGCGCCTGGCGATCCGCGTTCACCGACCTGGAAGCACGCGCGATGGACATTGCGGTACTGCCCTTCGGAGACGTGCCGCCGCGCTTCCACGCTGGCGCCCTCTACGACGAGGACTTTGTCATCGCCGTAGCGGCTGGGCATCCCTTCGCCCGCAACGTGACGCTGAATCGCTTCTGCGCGATGCACCATTTGGTGGTCTCGGACAGCGGCGACGCTCATGGCTTCGTGGACCAGGTGCTGGCAGAGCAAGGACGTTCAAGGCGGGTCGCTCTGACGGTGCCCAACTTCATGTTCGCCTTGTCGGTGGTCGCCGAATCGGACCTCGTCTGCGCACTGCCGCGGCGCTTTGCCGCCATGCACGCGGCGCGTTTCGGCATTGCCAGTCTCGAAGCGCCGCTGCCACTGGGGCGCTTCCAGCTCCACGCCGTGACGCCGAAGGCAGCCCTGATGGATGCGGGCCTCAAGTGGCTGTTCGACTTGCTTCGCGACAGTGCCACGCGCCGCCGCGCTCAACGAACTCCAGGCTAAGCGCCGTGGCATCAGGTTAGTCAGGAGACAGATAACCGTATCCTGGTTGTGACGCAGGCCACAGCAGCCGGCCAGGTCGTTAGCAACAGGGTTCGTCGGCGAGCTGACACGAACGTCGGCTTTGCCGCCGGCGTTTCGACGGCGCCAACGGCCGCTGTGGGTCGCAAGCCGCCGTTGATCTACTCATGCGTGAGTGTCGGCTATGCGCCACTTGCAGCCCTACAAACCTTTGCCATTGAACGCAAGCGCGCATGAGGCAGTGAATTCACCGTGCCGCGTCATCATGCATGCGGCGTACACAGTGCATGCCGCGCTGCGCAGCGGCGACAATCCGCAGCCTTTTCGCTGGAGCCTGCCTTGTCCGACGCCTCGACCTCTGCACCCTCGCCTGCGGCACTGCACCTTGGGCGCGCGGGCCTGCTGCCCTTTGTCTTCGGCGCGCTGGCGAGTTGGTTCGTGCAGGCGGATTGGCGCGCCGTCACGGCCGCCGCACTCACCGCCTACGGCGCGCTCATCGTGTCCTTCCTGGGCGGCATCCATTGGGGCCTGGCCTTGCGCCAGGCGACACCGCGCCTCGCGCTGCTGGGCTGGGGTGTGATGCCGTCGCTACTGGCCTGGCCGGCGCTGCTGTTGCCACCTGCGGCCGGCCTGGTGTGGCTGGCTGCGATGCTGGTCGCCTGTTATGCTGTCGACCATCGGGTTTATCCGGCACAGGGCGCCGCAGCCTGGCTCGGCTTGCGGCGGCAGCTCACCGTGGTCGCCAGCCTGAGCTGTCTCGTGGCGGCAGGCGGCATCGCCGCGGGAGCAGGGTCGTCGGCGTAGCGACGCGCGCGCCGATGGCGCCGGGGCCACGTCAGGGGGGCGCTTCGCGCGCGGCCTGCGGGCCGCCCAACGCGGCCTGCGATGACACCGGCATGCCAGACCCCTCGATCCACGGTCGCGTCAACTCGAAAACTTGCTGCGGCTGCTCTTCATGCGCCAGGTGGCCCAGCCCGGGCAGCAGCTCGAGGGTGGATGCCGGCAGCATGCCCGCCACACGCTGCGAGACCGAAGGCGGCACGGTGCGGTCGCGCGCGCCGGCCAACAAATGCAAAGGAGCGCGCAGGCGCGGCAGCTCGGCCGCCAGCGCACGCAGATCCCAGTTCGCCATCATCGCCAAGGCGCCGGCCACGTGCGCCGGGTCGGCGACGAGGCGGCCATACAGCGCCACGCCCGCGTCGTCGATACGCGAACCGGTGCCGGCGATGAGCCGGCGCACCAGCAGCTGATCGGCGGCACGCCACGAGAACAGCTGCGGCACCAGCCGGTTGGCCGCCAGCAGCTTGGCCAGCGGCGAGAACAACTGCCCGGCCCAGCCATGCAGCGGCAACAGCGCACCGTTCAGGCTGATCACCGAGCGCAGCCCCTGCGGCCGATCCAGCGCCATGCGTGCGGCAATCGCCGCGCCGGCGGAATGCCCGACCAGCACCGACGGGCGCAGGCCGATCTCATGCAGCAGCGCCGCCAGGCCGGCCGCCATGCCCGGCAGCGTGGCGCCTTGCCCGCGCGCCGCATCGCTGAAGCCGTGGCCCGGCAGGTCGACGGCGAGCACACCCGCCGCACGCCCCAGCAGCGGCGCCAGGCCGCGCCAGGAATGGGTCGATGCGCCGGTGCCGTGCAGCAGCAGCAGTTGCGGCGCATCGGCCGCCGCAGCCACCCATTGCTGCACATGCCAGCGCCGGCCGCCACTGAGGACGAAGCGGCTCTTGTCGTGATGCGGCCAGCTGTGGCCATCGCGTGCCCAGTCCATGCCGCGACCCGCCGCGTGGCTCAGAGCGCCTGGCGCGGCAGCGCGCTCACCGCGGCCACCAGCTCGACGGCACCGGCGTGCGGCAGGACGCGGTAGGGCGCGGCCATGGCCTGCGCCAGGCGCAACGCATTCGGCGAGGCCTGCGGCGAGGTGTCCACCAGCAGCGTGTTCAGCCGTGCCGCACGCATGTGCCGCGCCATCTGCAGCGCATCGGCTTCGGCGCGTGCGCGCCCGGACGCACCGTCCAGCGCCACGTTGGCGCGCCCGTCGGTGAGCAGCACGACGATCGGCACGGCGCCGGCACGGCGCACCTGCGCGGCCATGGCCAGCGCCGCCTGCAGCCCGGCGGCCAGTGGCGTGCCGCCGCCGCCCGGCAGCGCGGCCAGGCTGCGCTTGGCGCGCACCAGCGAGCGGGTGGGCGGCAACAGCACCTCGGCGCTGCGGCCGCGAAAGGCGATCACGCCGACCTGGTCTCGGCGCACATAACACTCGGCCAACAGCAGGTTGACCGCACCCTTGGCCTCGGCCAGCCGGTGCAGCGCCGACGAGCCCGAGGCATCGATGACAAACAGCGTGGCGGTGGCGGCACGCTGCTGCAGGCGCGCCACGCGCAGGTCGCTGGCGCGCACGTGCACCTGCTGTGCGCCGGGTGCCGCCGCCGCGGCACGCAGGCGCTGCCAGGGTGCCGCCGCGCGCAGCGTTTCGATGAGGTTCAGGCGTGCGCCGCCGCGCGGCTCGCCGGCGCGTGCGCCCATGGGCCGGCCGCCGCGCTTGGAGGCCGACAGCGCGCCGATGCGCCCGGCTCCGCGTGCCGCCTCGCCGTTGAGCAGGGCCGCCAGCAGGCCCGCCGGCAGCGCCGCTTGCGTGGCCCCGACCAGGCGGTCTTCGAGCGCCTGCGCAGCGTCCTCCGGGTTGCGCTGCGCAGCCGCGTCGCTGGCCGGCGCTGGTGGCGCGTCAGCGGGGGATGCCTCGGGCGGTGGCGGGCTGTCTGCCGCTTGGGTGTGGGGGGGCGGCGGGTCGGGCGGTGGTGCGTCGGGTGGTGGTTGTGGCGGAGGCGCTGGTTCGGACGCTGGCGCGTCACTTCGCGCCTCGGGCGGCGGCGCCAGCGTGGCGCGTGGCGCCAGCACCAGGCGCGCGGCCAGGCGCGCATCGTCCTCGTCCACCTCGGTGCGGCCGTGCAGCGCGGCCGCGGCGCAGGCAGCGCGCATGACCAGCAGGCTGGCGCGCATCGAGTCCACGCCCATGCGCAGGGCGGTGGCGCACAGTGCCAGGGCGATCGGCTCGGGCAGCGTCACCGCGCCCAGGCCCGCGCGCGCGGCCATCACCTCGGCGGCGCTGACCCAGGCCTCGCTGATTCCACCCCAGCCCACCGCCGTGAGGTCGCAGTGGAAGGCCAGCCGGTCAGCCAGTGCCGCGGGCAGCACCGGGTCGTCGTCACGGCCTTCGTCGAAGGCCACGACACCGATGCGGCTGGGCCAGCGCTGGCCGATGCCGTCGCGCTCGAAGCCGATGTCGCCGCGGTCGAGCGCACTCGCCAGGCGCGCTGCGGTGGCCGCGCCCAGGCGCTCGGCCATGGCGATCACCACCACGCCGCCGTGGCTTTCGGCGAGCAGGCCGCGCTGCGCCACCGGCCGCCCGGCCTGCAGCGTGGCGGTCAGGTCCAGGCCACCGAGCAGCCGGTCGTCGGTGATGTGCGTGGGCAGGCGGCGCCACGGCGTGCCCTGCGGCAGCAGCGCGCGCTGCCGCAGCGACCAGGCATCGCGCACCGGGCCCGCGCCGGCACGCAGCGCGATGCCGCCCAGGCCGTGCGGGTCGATGGCAAACATCGCGGCGGCCCAGGCGGCATCGGTCCAGGCCGCATCGGCGGCCGGCGCCTCGCTCACGCGCCGAAGACCTCTTGCACGGCACGGTCGACGCGCGCGCTGGCGTCGGTGTCGTCCAGCGGATCGCGGCGCAGGCGGTGGCGCAAAGCCGGCTTGGCGGCGCGCATGAGGTGCGCGTCGGTCACGGCGGGTGCGCCGTCCAGCGCCGCCAGGGCGCGCGCGGCGCGCATCAGCGTGAGCTCGCCGCGCAGCCCGTCGGTGCCCAGCGCCATGCACAGCTGCGCCGCGCGCTCCAGCGCTGCGTCGGCCACCTCGACGGCGTGCAGATGCTTGCGCGCGGCGACGATGCGCTTGCGCACCTGTTCGTCCGCGTCGTGCCATGCGGCGACAAAGGCCTCGGGCTCGCGCTCGAAGGCATCGCGGCGGCGCACCACCAGCACACGCTGCGCGATCTCGCTCGGCGTGCGCACTTCCACCGCCAGGCCGAAGCGGTCGAGCAGTTGCGGGCGCAGTTCGCCTTCTTCGGGGTTGCCGCTGCCCACCAGCACGAAGCGCGCCGGGTGGCGCACGCTCAGGCCCTCACGCTCGACCACGTTCTCGCCCGAGGCGGCCACGTCGATGAGCAGGTCGACCAGATGGTCGTCGAGCAGGTTGACCTCGTCGATGTACAGGAAGCCGCGGTGCGCACGGGCCAGCAGGCCAGGCTCGAAGGCCTTGACGCCCTGCGTGAGCGCACGCTCCAGGTCGAGCGCGCCGACCACGCGGTCTTCGGTGGCGCCCAGCGGCAGGTCGACCACCGGCACCGGCACCAGATGCGTCTTCGGCCGCGCCTTGGCCTTCAGCGCCGCGCAGTCTTCGCAATGCGCGCCGGCATCGGCCGGGTCGCAGGCATAGCGGCAACCCAGCAGCGCACGCATCGGCGGCAGCAGCGCCGCCAGCGCGCGCACCGCAGTCGATTTGCCGGTGCCCCGATCGCCGAAGACGAGCACGCCACCGATGCGCGCATCCACCGCCGCGACCAGGATCGCGAGCTTCATCTCGTCCTGGCCGACGATGGCGGAAAACGGGAATGCGGTCGCCAAATCAGCTCTCCATGGGGCCGAAGCGCCAGCCTCGGCAAAGCACTCCGACGCCATCGAGCAGACGCCGTGGAACCGGCTCTGCCGGGCCACGGGCGGCGCCCCCCTCGGGGGGAGCGCCATAGGCGCTATGGGGGGGGATCAAATCACTCTTTCGCGTTCGGCGGCACGCCGGCGCGCGCGGCGCACCGCCAGGAATGCCAATACCGCCAGCGCCGGCACGGCCAGGCTGACGATCAGGTCGGGCTCGATGCGCCAGCCCCCGGCCTTGACGCCCTTGGCCACGTAGCCCACCAGCCCGGCCAGGTAGTAGACGATGGCCGCGACCGACAGGCCCTCGACCGTCTGCTGCAGCCGCAACTGCAGCTTGGCGCGGCGGTCCATCGAGGCCAGCAGCGCCTGGTTCTGGCGCTCGCGCGTGATGTCGACGCGCGTCGACAACAGGCTGCTGGCGCGGGCGATGCGTTCGGCCAGGTCGTGCAGCCGCTGCGCGGCCGTGGCACAAGTGGCCACGGCGGGCGTGAAGCGCCGGGACATGAATTCCTCGATGGTCTGCAACCCCGGCAGGCGCAATTCGCGCAGCTCGCCGATGCGCCGCATCACCAGCTCGTAGTAGGCGCGGCAGGCGCCGAAGCGGAACTGGCTGGCGGCCAGCCCGCTTTCCACCTCGGCCGCCAGACGCGTGAGTTCGTGCAGCAGCGCTTCGTCGTCACCCTGGCCTTGCGCCAGGCCATCGGTGAGTTTGGCCAGCGCGCGCTCGATCTCCAGCATGCGGGGCGATTGCCGCCGTGCGATGGGCAGTGCCAGCAGCGCCAGCATGCGGTAGGCGTCGATCTCGACCAGGCGTTGCAGCGTGCGCCCGCACTGGCCCGGCGTGAGCCCGCGGTCGAGCACCAGGTAGCGCGAAAAACCGTCGTCGTGAACCCTGAAGTCGGTGAACACCGAACCCGCGCCCTCGGCAATGCTCGAGCCCGCCACGCCATGGCCACCAAACAACTCGGCCAGCGCCGCGACATCGCCGCCCAGGGACGCATCGACCACGAGGTCGACATGGGCTGCAGCGATGGTGCGCCCGGGCACGGCAGCCAGCCAGTCGGCCGGCACCAGCGTGGCGGCCGCCTCGGCAAAGGGTCGGCTCGCCGCCGCCGGCGCGATGAACAGGTAGCCAGAGAACTCGCCGTGCCGCTCCCATTTCAGGCGCACGGCGCCGATGCTCACACGATGGTGCGTGGCGCCCGGCGGCGGCGCGGGCACGCCAAAGCGCCGACAGAGCTTGTCCAGATGCGCCAGCTCGCGCCCGCGCTCGTCGGTGTCGATGAGCACGGCCACGTAGCTGGCGCGTGCCGGCGAGTCCACGGTCTCGGGTGGGCGCGCATGCACCTCCTCGGCCAATGCATAGCGCTCGGCATGGGCGGGGGGGAAGATCGGCATCGTGAGCGGCTCGTCGGTGCTGCGGCGCCTGCGCCGCAACGAGCCATGAGTATGTCATCAAGGCATGACGCATCAGGCTGTCACCCGGCCACCAAAGCCCTGCGCTGCAATGCGCTGCAGCTGTGGCCAGCGGCATGCTCGCCTGGGTGGGCGCGGCAGGCGCACGGGCATGCCCCGCTATGCGGGCGAACCCCTGGCTCAGCCGCCGCCATGCCGCGGGCTCGCTGCCGATACGGTCGCCACAATGGGCAACGACCACGAAAGGGGTGACGCATGCCCGGTTACAGGCGATTTGCGGCTGCGCGGGCAAGCGCCTGCAACGCACCGGGCTTGCCCTGGCTGCTGGCGCTGTGCTGCCTTGCGGCCGCTGTCGGCTGCGCGTCGCTGCCCGCGCCTTCGGCCTGCGAGGCGGCTTCGGGCAACGCCGGCGTGGTCGTCGGCTCGGGTCTGCCCGGCGACCCGGCCCTGCCCGAGCCTTCGTCGGGCTTCCGCCTGGGCATACACCCGGTGCTGGCGCGGCACTACATGGTGGTCAGCGCCAACCCCTTGGCCAGCAAGGCGGGCTGCGAGGTGCTGCGCGGCGGCGGCAGCGCGGCCGACGCGGCGGTGGCGGTGCAGATGGTGCTCGGCCTGGTCGAGCCGCAATCCTCCGGAATCGGCGGTGGCGCCTTCGTCGTTCACTACGACGCGGCGACGAAAACCGTGCAGACCTACGACGGCCGCGAAACCGCGCCCGCGGCGGCGAGCGAGAACTACCTGCGCTGGATCAGCGCCGGCGAGCCGACGCCGCCACTGCCCGATGCCCGGCGCAGCGGCCGCTCGATCGGCACGCCGGGCACCGTGCGCATGCTCGCGCTGCTGCATACCGAGCATGGCCGCAAGCCCTGGGCGGGCCTGTTCGATCCGGCCATGCAGCTGGCTCGTGACGGATTTTTAATCAGCGGCCGCATGGCCGATGCCATCGCCGCGGCGCGCAGCGACCTGCTGCGCGACGCGGATGCCGTGGCCTATTTCCTGAACCCGGACCTGTCGCCCCGGGCACTGGGCACCGCGATCCGCAACCCGGCCTATGCGCACACGCTCGGCCTGATCGCCCGCGGTGGCCCGGACGCCTTCTATACCGGCGCCGTGGCGCAGGACATCGTGCAGGAGATCGGCCGCGTGCAGGCCGGCCCCGACGCACCCGGGCCCCTCACACCCGGAGCGACGACCCTGGCCGACCTGGCCGCATACCGGGCGCTGCGGCGCGAGCCGGTGTGCACGGCCTACCGCGCCCACACGGTGTGCGGCATGGGGCCACCGTCATCGGGCGCCATTTCGGTGGCGCAGACGCTGGGCGTGCTGGAGCACTTCGACCTGCAAGCCCACGGACCGGAGCCGGCCGACCGCCATGGCGGCAAACCCAGCGTGATGGGCGTGCACCTGGTCAGCGAGGCGCAGCGCCTGGCCCATGCCGACCGCAACCGCTACGTGGCCGACACCGACTTCGTGCCGCTGCCCGGCCTGGGCCTGCCCAGCCTGCTGGACAAGGACTACCTGCGACAGCGTGCCAGTCTGATCCGTCGCGAGGCCAGCATGGGCGTGGCGCAGCCGGGCCGTTTTGCGCCGGCGGCGCAGGCTGGAAGCAGCGCGCAGGAGGGCGAGGGCACCTCGCATGTCTCGATCGTCGATGCCCAGGGCAACGCCGTGGCCATGACCACCACCATCGAAAGCAGCATGGGCTCTTTCCGCTTCGTGCGCGGCTTCCTGCTGAACAACCAACTGACGGATTTCTCGGCCCAGCCCGCCGACGCCGACGGGCCGATCGCGAACCGCGTACAGCCAGGCAAGCGCCCGCGCAGCTCGATGGCGCCGACGCTGGTCTTCACGCAGGCGGCCGACGACTCGATCGAGCGGCTGCGCATGGTCACCGGCTCGCCCGGCGGCGCCCACATCATCCAGTTCGTCACACGCACCCTCGTCGGCGTACTCGACTGGGGACTGGATGCGCAGCAGGCTGCGGCGCAACTGAACTTCGGCGCGGGCAACACGCCCATCACCGGGCTGGGCGGCGAGCATCCGAACCTCGATACGCGCGACGACGGCAAGCACGACGCGCTGGCGGCGGGCTTGCGCGCGCTGGGCCACAGCGTGTCGGTGGCGGCGCAACCCAGCGGCGTGGCGACCATCCTGCACGTGCGCGTCGATGGCCAGGGCTGGCTGCAAGGCGGTGCCGACCCGCGCCGCGAGGGCCTGGTGCTGGGTGATGGCGCAAGGTAGCCCGGCAAGCCGGCGTGCCCACCCCGGTCGAGCAACGGCAGCTTCGCGTGGGCCGCGCCTTTGAGGGCGCGCCCGCTCAGCGGCGCTTCTTCACGCCCACGGTGTAGCTGCCGGTGCCGCCTGTCGACTTGTGGCGCACCGTGAGCCAGTAGGAACCGGGCAGCAGCTTCCTCACGATGCGCGCGTTCAGGGCCTGGCCGCGGTCGTCGTCGAAGGCGAGCACGGCGCCGGGGTCGTTGGGGCCATGCAGCGTGAGCACGGTGTCTGACTTGCCTTCGGTGCTGACGATGTAGGTCGCCGCAGCATCCACGTCGAAGTGAAAACTGTCCACCTCGCCGCCGGAGTCGAGCGTGGCCTCTGTGCGCTGCGCACCCACGGTGAGTTCGGTCAGGGCCGGTGCGCCCTTCGGGTACTGCTTTTTCGTCCACTCGATGTCCACCGGCGACAGCTCGGTGTTCCAGCCGATCGCAAAACTGCCGATCGTCAGCGAATCCGGCACCGCGTACTGCATGATCGAATCGCGGTCGAAACTGGAATGGTTGGTGCTGTCGTCGGCATA
The DNA here is from genome assembly GCA_035633375.1 of Rubrivivax sp. Taxonomy (GTDB): domain Bacteria; phylum Pseudomonadota; class Gammaproteobacteria; order Burkholderiales; family Burkholderiaceae_C; genus Rubrivivax. Next base: position 984 of record DASQFA010000477.1, on the reverse strand, counting down.
GGCGTCGAAGAGATTGAAGTCGGTGTCCTGCGTGCTCCAGCCCTGCTGTGCGTAATAGGCATAGACCTTGGGCTTGTCCCAGGGAATCTTGCCCTGCGCCGCGGGGTTCTGGTGTTCGTGGATCAGGCCGATGGCATGCCCGAACTCATGCCGCACCACGCGCTGGTACTCGCGCAGCGGGGTGTTCGAATCGAGCCAGCCGTACATCATCGTCGCCTCGTTGGACGGCACCGTCAGCGCGTCGGTGCCCATCGTGCTCCACGAGAAGCCCTTTTCCTTGAAGCTGATGCGCACGTCGGCCGCGCCGCCCGCCACGAAATCGATCTTCAGGTTGGCGAACTGCTCCCATTCCTTGGCGATCGCCGCCACCTTGGCCTGCACATCGGCCTGCCCGTCGATGAACTTGCAGCGGATCTTGCGGCCGTTCTCCCACAGCTTGAGGATCTCGAATGCCGCACGCGTGCGCTGCGGGCCCATGCCCATGCCGCGGCGGCGCAGGATGGTCAGGCGCGTGTTGTCCACGCGTTCGTGCACGGCAACGTCTTCGGGGGTGCTGCGCGCGCCCTTGACGAGGCCGGTGAGGCCGGGCACGAAGGGCGAACAGATCTTGCAGGTGATGGTCATTTCAGGGCTTCCTTGTCGATTGAAGTTTGCGCAAATCATGACGGCCGCCAAGGCTGTCAGGCGATGTGCCGACGCTCGGCAAGTATCGGGGGCAAGGCAGGGTCACGACTCGATGGGGCGAGATGCTGCTGCGGCACGTGCGAACAGGCTGACCTGTACAGCGCCCACCTCAACCGACTCGATCCTCCGGTTGTGGCGCGACCGGTAACCCGAACTCCTGGCCGCGTTTTGCTTTCGACGCCCCAAGCCCGACAAGCTCCTGGCCTAGACCCCAGGGCGGACCGACGGCATCATGGTGGCGCTTTGGCGATAGAAGGCTTCGACCTTGCCCGTCAGCTTGATCGTCAGCGGCTTGCCCTT
>DASQFA010000476.1:0-3239 GCA_035633375.1 Rubrivivax sp. | reverse complement strand
CCGCAGCGCGACGGCGGCACCCACCTGACCGGCCTGCGCGCGGCGATGACGCGGGTGATCAACAAGTACATCGAAGACAACGAGCTGGCCAAGAAGGCCAAGGTGGAAGTGACTGGCGACGACATGCGCGAAGGCCTGTGCTGCGTGCTCAGCGTGAAGGTGCCCGAACCCAAGTTCAGCAGCCAGACCAAGGACAAGCTGGTCAGCAGCGAAGTGCGCGGCCCGGTCGAAGACATAGTCAGCAAGGCGCTGACCGACTACCTGCTGGAAACGCCGGCCGACGCAAAGATCATCTGCGGCAAGATCGTCGATGCGGCCCGCGCCCGCGAGGCTGCGCGCAAGGCGCGCGAAATGACGCGCCGCAAGGGCGTGCTCGACGGCATGGGCCTGCCCGGCAAGCTGGCCGACTGCCAGGAGAAGGACCCGGCGCTGTGCGAGATCTACATCGTCGAGGGCGACAGCGCCGGCGGCAGCGCCAAACAAGGGCGTGACCGCAAGTTCCAGGCGATCTTGCCGCTGCGCGGCAAGATCCTCAACGTGGAGAAGGCGCGCTACGAAAAGCTGCTCACCAGCAACGAGATCCTGACGCTGATCACGGCTCTCGGCACCGGCATCGGCAAGGGCATGGGCGGCGACGACTTCAATGTCGACAAGCTGCGCTACCACCGCATCATCATCATGACCGACGCCGACGTGGACGGCGCGCACATCCGCACGCTGCTGCTCACCTTCCTGTTCCGGCAGATGCCCGAGCTGGTGGAACGCGGCCACATCTACATTGCGCAGCCACCGCTTTACAAGGTGAAGCACGGCAAGGCCGAGCAGTACTTGAAGGACGGCACCGAGCTCGATGCCTACCTGCTGAAGGTGGCACTCGACGGCGCCAGCGTGGAGCCCGGCGCCGGCAAGCCGGCCATCAGCGGCAGCGCGCTGGAAGAGCTGGCGCGCCAGTACCTGCTGGCCAACAGCGTGAGCGAGCGCCTGAGCAATTGGATGGACGTGGAAGGCCTGCGCGCCATTGCCGACGGCCTGGTGCTGGACCTGGACACTACCGCAGCCGCCGAAGCCAGCGCGCTGGCGCTGCAGAACGCGCTGCACGATGCCGAGGTGGCGGCCGAGTTCGACGCGCGCACCGACAAGCACCTGCTGCGCATCAGCCGCCGGCACCACGGCAACATCAAGAGCAGCGTCATCACGCAGGACTTCGTGCACGGCGCCGACTACGAGGCATTGAGCAAGGCCGGCCTGACCTTCAACGGCCTGCTGGGCAGCGACGCCATCGTCAAGCGTGGCGAGGGCGAGCGCCAGAAAGAACAGAAGGTGGGCGACTTCCGCGCCGCGATGGCCTGGCTGATGGGCCAGGCCGAAAACGTGGTGAGCCGCCAGCGCTACAAGGGCCTGGGCGAGATGAACCCGATGCAGCTTTGGGAAACGACGATGGACCCGACCGTGCGCCGCCTGCTGCGCGTGCAGATCGACGACGCCATCGAAGCCGACCGCGTGTTCACCATGCTGATGGGCGACGAGGTGGAGCCACGGCGGGATTTCATCGAGACGAATGCGTTGCGGGCTGGGAATATCGACGTTTGACGAATGTCCCGCTTGTGGGGTGGAATCGGGGTCATGCAGTTGCCTGAGTTCATCAACCAACAGCGCCAGGCGGTCGATGCCCTGTGCGCGCGGCTGCATGTGCGCCGGCTCGACCTGTTTGGGTCAGCCGTTCGGCCGGACTTCGACGCCCAGAGCAGCGACCTCGACTTCGTCGTGGCGTTCGACGAGTTGCCGCCGGTGGAGTACGCCGACGCCTTCTTTGCGCTGAAAGAGGGGCTGGAGCAGCTGTTCGGAAGGCCGGTGGACCTGGTGGTCGAACAGGCTATCCGCAACCCGCACTTCAAGGCGCGCATCGAGCAAGAGCGGCAGCCCGTCCATGCCGGCTGACGCGACGAAGTTCCTGTGGGACGCCAGGGAAGCCGCAGCACGCATTGCGCGTTTCGCTCAAGGCAAGTCACTCGACGACTATCTGGCGGACGAGTTTCTGCGCGCAGCCATCGAACGTCAGTTCACGGTCCTTGGCGAGGCATTGGGCCGACTTCGCCAGCTTGATGCGGCTACGGCGCGCGTGTCACAGACTTGCCGCGAGCCGTGGCACTGCGCAATCTTCTGGTCCACGCCTACGCAGACATCGACGACCGGATCGTCTGGGGCGTGGTCACAGTGCAGCTGGCTCGCCTGGTTGCCGAATTGGATGCGCTTTGACTGGCGCATAGCCCAATGGCGACGACTCCGGAGCAACGAGCGCGATAACTCATCGACCAGCTGCTTCGACAAGCGGGTTGGGCAGTGCAGGACGTGGCCGCTGCTGACCTGGCCGCCGCGCGCGGCGTGGCCATCCGTGAGTTCCCGCTGCTGCCCGGCCATGGCTTTGCCGATTACCTGCTGTACGTGGATGGCAAGGCCTGCGGCGTGATCGAGGCCAAGAAGCAGGGCGCCACCCTTACCGGCGTGGAGGCGCAGTCCGCCCGCTATGCGCTGGGCCTGCCGCCATCGTTGCCGGCTTGGCGCATGCCTCTGCCCTTCGTCTACGAGAGCACTGGCGTCGAAACCCACTTCACGCAGCGGCAGATGACCTGGAGAAGCGACAACCCAGACAGGCGCTGGAGCGTGTACGAGTACGACGAGCTGGTGGCGCGCGACAAGGCCAGCCTGGACATCTTTTGGCTGCACGACGAGAGCCAGGCCGACAGCGACAACCTGTCGCCGCCGGAGGTGATCGAGCAAGAGATCGTCGATGTCCTGGAGGCGGCGTTGGAGCAGTTCAGGTTGATCGCGGCGGATACTTCGTTGGCGGACACGCCATGATGCATACCATTGGCGCGCAAGTCGTTGCGACGGTGCTGGTGCTGGCCATGGTGTTGGGCCCAGTCTGGGTTGCCGCGCAGTTTCTCCATAGGCGAAAGAAGCAGGCGCGCAAGGGCCGCAGGTCCCCACTGACCTCGAAGTTGTTGCGCACGCCGGGGCATACGCTTCGAGAGCAACTGGAAGAGGGGCGCATAGACCTGGGCATGGAAATCATGGTCTTGATGTTCGCGCCCGCCATTGCACTGGCAATGCTGTATCTCACGAGCATCGTCACCGGGCGTGGGCAACCCGTTTTGATACTGGTGGTGGTCGGTGTCGCCCTTGCGGCGTTCACGGTCTATCAGACGCGCAAACTGCTGTCGCATGCCAAGCAGATGGAG
>DASQFA010000475.1:0-4763 GCA_035633375.1 Rubrivivax sp. | reverse complement strand
GCTGCATGTAGCCCTGGAACGTGCCTTTGCTGACCAGGGTGCTGCCGAATCGCTGGATCGGCATGTTGGTCAGCGCGAACAAGCGGTTGAAGCGGATGCCGAAGTGGGTCATCAGCTCGCGCTTGTAGTCGGCTTCCAGTGCGCCCTGCGGTGGCGGCAGTGACGCACCCTGCGGGTTGTAGACCAGGTTCAGCACCCGCTTGCCTTCAGGGCCCTCGCCGTCCTGGCCGTAGCCCAGCGCATTCAGTTGCAGCAGCCCGGCGATGCTGCGCTCGAACACGCCGTCGCCTCGCTGGCGGTCGACGTTGGCCGGCGAATAGCAGGGCAGCGACGCGGTGACCTCGACCTCGTTGGCGGCCAGGAACTCGGCCAAGCCGTCCTGCCCGGGCTCGGAAAGGATGGTCAGGTTGCAGCGGTCGATGACGCGCACGCCCAGCGCCCGCGCGCCGCGCACCAGGTCGCGGAAGTTCGGGTTGAGCTCGGGCGCGCCACCGGTCAGGTCGAGCGTGCCGATGCGGCGCTCGCGCAGCACCTGCAGCACCAGCGCCGCGGTGTCGACGTCCATCATCTCGGTGCGGTTCGGGCCTGCGTTCACATGGCAGTGCAGGCAGCTCTGGTTGCACTTGTAGCCCAGGTTCACCTGCAGCGTGTCGAGCCGGTGGCGGCGGATCGGCGGAAAGTCGGTACGGGCCAGCAAGGGCAGGGTGTCGTGCATTTCGGTGGGCATCCTTCGGGCCGGGAGAGCCCGTTCGTTGATCAGGTCGATGTCAGGCCCGGCAAGCTTACAGGCCCGGCCGATTCCTTTTGCCGGCATGGGCTCAAGGCTCGGCCAGGAGGTCGGTGTCGGGGTGGAACGCGGCCCAGGCCAACCTCGAACATCGGTCGGGCTGGATGCTCGTTGGCGTTGCGGTGCGGCACTGGGCCGGGGTCGCCGCCGGAGCCCGATGTCTTATACCCGGGGGTCCTTGCTCGAGGCCTGCTCCGGTCCTGTGCTCGCGGCGTTGCCGGCAGGGCAGCAAGGTCTTGCAGAGGCTCAGCGCAGGTTGCCGGTATGCCCGAGGTTGTAGCGCCCGGGTTGCGGCCACACCGCCAGCCCGTGCGGCTGCTTGCCCACGCCGATGAAGTCGACCGCGCCACTGGCCGTGTCGATGCGGTAGACCACGTCGTCGTAGCGGCCCGACAGCCACAGGTGCTTGCCGTCGGCGCTGACGCCGCCCATGTCGGGACTGCCGCCGCCGGGCACCGGCCAGTTCTTCAGCACCTTGCCGGTGGCGAAGTCGAGCACCGTCACGCTGCCCTTGCCCTTGGGCTTGCCGTGCACGTAGTTGCTGCCGCGGTTGGCCACGTACAGCAGCTTGCCGTCGCGGCTGGGGTACAGGCCGTGCGCACCGACGCCCGTCCTGATGAAGCCGGTCTGCTTGAAGCTCTCGCCATCGACCACGTGCAGCCCGTCGGCCATCATGTCGGCGACGTAGAAGGTCTTGCCGTCGGGCGAGGCGCGCACGTCCTGCGGCATGCCCGGGGTGACGCAGATCTGCGCGCCCAGCTGGCTCGGGTCGGGCACGAATTTCGGCGTCTTCAGCCCGGTCTGCACCAACGCCAGCGCCTCGGGCCGGTCGAAGTAGGGGCTGAGCTTGATCGTGCCCAGCACCTTGCGGTTGACCAGGTCGATCTTCGTGATCGAGCCGTTGAACTCGCAGGTGAAAAGCGCCGTGCGGCCGTCGATGCTGAAATCGGCATGGTTGATGCCTGCGCAATCGGGCGTGGGAATGGTGAACTCGAGCTTCTTGGTCTTGGCGTCGCGAAAGTCCAGCCGCTTGAAGGCCTCGGCCACGACGATGGCGTACTTGCCGTCGGGCGACCAGTACATGTTGTACGGGTCGTCCACTGGCACCGTCTTGCCCGGCTTGGCGGTCTTCGGGTCGATCTCGGTCAGGCTGCCCTTGTCGCTGTTCTCGGCGTTGTTGGCCACGTACAGCGTCTTCAGGTCCCAGCTCGGCACCACATGCTGCGGATACAGGCCAACCTTGAAGGTGTGCGTCACCTTCAGCGTGGCCGGGTCGATGACCGACACGGTGTGCGCCATGTGGTTGGGCACGTACACCCGCTCCAGCGCGCCGGCCACGTTGGGGCTCATCTTGCCGGCGGCGGTTTCGCTGTACAGGTTCTTTGGGTCGGCGACCGGTGCCATGCCGGGTACGGGCTGCACCGCAGCGGGCTGCGGCGCCGAGGCTGCCGGGGAGGTCTGGGAGGTGGCCTGCAGCGGGCCGATCGCAAGCAGGCCCAGGCCGAGCAGGCGGGCGAGGAGGGTTCGTGTGGGATGCATCTTGTGGCTCGAGGTGGGTCAAACAGAACATGGGGCAGCTTCAGCGCGGCGCTGCAGTGGCCCCGCGGATGGCGGCCACGCTTTGATGCACGATCAAGTCGGTGCCGAGTCTTCCGAGTTCGGCGCTGGCACGCGACGGATCCCCGGACACGCCCGGCGCGCCGGGCCTCATTTTCTCAGTTTGCACGCGGCCTGGGTCCACGGCCAGCATCAGCGCGGTATCGGCCGCCCCGGCATGCGTGCCGATCTGTGACTCATTCAGCCCGTGCTCGCGCAGCAGCCTGATGAACGGCTGCTGCCCGGCGTTGTAGTACTGGGCGATGTAGTGTGCGCGCGCCGGGCCGGCCTTCCAGCTGCGGTTCAGGCCATCGGCCACTGCGTGCAGCGCGGCCTGGTAATTGCCGCTGTCACCGATCAGCACGATGTCGGTGAAGCCGTGCTGCGCAAGAGAGCGTGCCGCGCCGTCGAGCACGGCCTTGAAAGCCTGTTCGGGGATGCTGATGGTGCCGGCGTAACGCATGTGTTCGGTGGGGGGCGAGATGCGCCCCTCGGGCACATAGGCCAGCACCGGTGCCACCAGCGCGTTGCCCAGTTCGGCGGCGATGCGCCCAGCCAGTGCATGCGCACGAAAGTTGTGCTTGCCCAGCGCCATGTGCGGACCGTTCTGCTCGGTGCCGCCGACCGGGAGGATGATCGTGCGCTGCCCGGCGCTGATCGCGTCGCGCACCTGGCTGCTGCTCAGCTCTTGCAGGTACACGCTGGCCGGTGCGGCGTGCAGCGGTGCGCAGCACAGGCCCAGGCACAGGCTGGCAAGGATGAGGGCCGTGCGCATGGGCGGTTTGGGCGGTCTTGGCAGGCGGATGGCGTGGCGATGCGCCGCGCAATGTAGCGCATGCGCGCGCCCCCGAGCTGCGTAAGATCAGCGCCGATGAGCGAAAGCACCGCCACGGGCAGCCAACCCGTCAGCATTGCCCGCCCCGTACAGGGCGTGCTGCCGATCGTCATCGACTCGCCGCACAGCGGCACCGCTTATCCACCCGACTTTGGCTACAGCGCGCCCTTCGAGCTGCTGCGCCGCGGCGAGGATCTGTTCGTCGAGCGCCTGTACGGCCATGCGCCGCGCTTCGGCGCCACCTTCATTGCCGCGAACTTTCCGCGCGCCTATATCGACCCGAATCGCCTGCTCTGCGACATCGACCCCGAGCTGCTCGACGCGCCCTGGCCGGGCGAGGTGGCCGCGGGGCCGAAGACGGCACTCGGCATCGGCCTGATCTGGCGCCGGCTCGGCCAGGTGCCGGTGTACGCGCGCAAGCTGTCGGTGGCCGAAGTGCAGCAGCGTATCGACCGCTGCTACCGGCCGTACCATGCCGCGCTGGACGACGCCATCCAAGGCGCCCACGCGCGCTTCGGCGCGGTGTGGCACCTGAACGTGCATTCGATGCCCGACGATTCCTACGAGCGGCTGGGCCTGCCGGTCAAGCCGCTGGCCGACTTCGTGCTGGGCGACCTGGACGGCCGCACTGCCGGCGACGACGTGATGGCGCTGCTAGAAGGCGTGCTGCGCGAGCAGGGCTACAGCGTGGCCCGCAACGACCCGTTCAAGGGCGTGGAGATCATCGCGCGCTACGGCCGCCCTGCCGAGAAGCGGCATTCGCTGCAGATCGAGATCAAGCGTTCGTGTTATGCCGACGTGGCGCTGCATGTGCCGAACGCCGGCTTCGGGCGCATGCAGCGCGCGCTGGCAGGAATGCTCGCCGTGCTGGCCACGCACGTGCGGCGCGAGTGCGGTCTCGACGCTTGAGGGGCAGGGTGCGGCAGCGGGCCGCACGGCTGCCGAAGCTTGTGCGGAACCGCGCAAGGTGGCCAACGCCTGGCTGCAGCGGGCTGCGATCCGCCCCCGCGGAAGCACCTTCAAGGCTGGCGGCGTCGTGGCGGCATGGATCTGTCCACCTGAACGGGAGAGCACCTGAGACGTCGCTCGCTGCTACCGGGGTCGGCCTGTGCGATGGCCCTCCCCGGGACACGTTCCCGGCCAGCAAGGGGTTCACAGGCCGAAGACGGCCTAGCGCTCGAACTGACGTTCAAGGGCGCCCTGTACTACAAGAACACTGACCTGAACCGACACCGAGAGGAGGAAGGGCGCCTGGCAGGCAACAATCGGGTGTCTGGCCAAATCTTGTAAAACACGCCTTCCAGCAAGAGCGCAATCCAACCCACCAGAGGAGAACCACTTGACCCTGAAGATGCTTGCAACGGCCGTGCTGGCCTTGTCACTGACGGCCCCGGCCGTCGTCTGCGCACAGACTGCACCGGCCGCCTCGGCCTCCCAGCCTGCCGCGAACCCCGTCGACCCGGCTTCGATCCAGGCGGTCAAGGACATGGGCGCTCACCTTCAGAGCTTGAATCGTTTCAAGGTGTCGAACTCGCTGACCGGCGA
>DASQFA010000474.1:0-3394 GCA_035633375.1 Rubrivivax sp. | reverse complement strand
CTCGCTGTCCGGCCCGACCATGAAACCGGGCGTGTCGACGAAGGTGATCAGCGGCAAGCCGAAGGCATCGGCCAATTGCATGAAGCGCGCCAGTTTGTCGCAGGCCGGCGCGTCCAGCGCCCCGCCCAGGTGGCGCGGCTGGCTGGCCGCCACCGCCACGGTGCGGCCGCGGAGGCGCGCCAGTGCGGTGATCACGCCGACGCCGAACTCGCGGCGCAGTTCGAGCACGCTGCCAGCGTCCATCACGGTGTCGATGATGAAGCGCGGGTCGTACAGCGCATTGCGGTTTTCCGGCAGCGCGTGGCGCAAGGCCAGCGTGTCGCCGCCGGCCGGCGAATCCGCTGCCAGCGCGCCCTGGAAGTAGCCCAGGTAGCGCTTGGCGGTGGCCACGGCCGCGGCCTCGTCGGCCACGCGCAGGTCGATCACGCCGTTGGGCGCCTGCACACTCACCGGGCCCACCGCGTCGGCATGCACCCGGCCCAGGCCGCCGCCTTCGATCATCGCCGGCCCGCCCATGCCGATGCTGGCGCTGTCGGTGGCAATGATGACGTCACAGCAGCCCAGCAGCGCGGCGTTGCCGGCGAAACAGCGGCCATGCACGATGCCCACCACCGCCACCTGGCCCGACAGGCGCGCGAAGCGCTGGAAGGTGGTGCAGTGCAGCCCGGCCACGGTGATCGAATCGACATCGCCCGGCCGGCCGCCGCCGCCTTCGGCGAACAGCACCAGCGGCAGTCGTTGCTGCTCGCACAGCTCGAGCAAGCGATCGCTCTTGCGGTGGTTGAAAAAGCCTTGCGTGCCGGCGAGCACGCTGTAGTCGTAGGCCATCACCGCGACGCGTGCGCGCTCGGCGCCGAACAGCGCCGCGTTGACGCTGCCGGTGGCCGTGATCAGGCCGTCGGCCGGGGTGTGGCGCTGCAGGTCGTCCAGGCTGCGCCGGCTGCGCTGCGCGGCCACGGCGAAGGCGCCGTATTCGAGCAGGCTGCCTTCGTCCAGCAGGTCGTCGACGTTGGCACGCGCGCTGCGGCCGCCCTGCGCCTGGCGCTTCGCCACGGCCTCGGCGCGGGCCGCGTCGCCGAGCAGCCAGCGCCGTTCGAGCACGGCCTGCAAGTCGGGGCGCGGGCGCTTCGGGTCCGGCGCGGGCGCGGCACGCGGCAAGGCAGCAGGCGCGGTGCCCGGCTCCAGCTCCACCAGCAGCGCGCCTTCGGCCACCACGTCGCCGACTGCTGTGCCGATGGCGCGCACGATGCCCGGCTCGGTGGCCAGCAGCGGCACCTCCATCTTCATGGCTTCGAGCAGCAGCAGCACCTGCCCAACGTGCACCGCCTGGCCCACCTGCACTTCGATGCCGATCACCGAGCCGTGCACCGGCGCGTGCAAGGCCTTGCGCAACGTCGCCATTCACCCGCTCCCCAGGCTGCTGCCGGGCATCGCGCCCAGCGCGTGCATTCTCCACGCAGTGCAAAGACTGTGCCGCGTTGGCGCCGCATGGCAAGTGGCATCCCCTAGACTGCAACTTTGCTCACGCCAATGCATCCCGGCATGCCGCAACCCGTTGACCCCCGCTCTGCGGCGGCCCGTGCAGCCGCGGCGCCGGTGTTGGATGCAGCCACAGCGCTGGACCTGCTGCAACAGCATGCCGGGGCGATGGCCCTGTGCGATGCCGCGGGCCACGTCGAGTGGTGTAATCACACGTTGCTCTGCGCCACCGGCCACGCCGATGCGCCGTGGCGCGGCCAGCCGCTGGCCACGCTGCTGGGGCTTGCGCCAGCGGACGCGCAGCGGCTGCAAGATGCCCTGTGCGTGGGCCAGGCCCAGGACCTGCCGGACATGCGCGTGGCCGTCGGTAGTACAGCCTGCGCCTGGTGGCGCATGCAGCTGCGCATGCTGCCGGACGGCCGGCGCGTGACCAACTGGCAGCCGATGGACGAACTGCATCGCCAGCGCGCGCAGACGCAGCGCCTGGCCGAGCTGCTGGACATGGCGCAGGACTTCGGCCGCCTCGGCGTGTGGGAACGCGATGTGCGCACGCTGCAAGGGCGCTGGGACCGCCACATCCACCGCTTCTGGGGCCTGTCCGAAAGTGACGTAGTCCCCGACTTCACCACCGCCATGAAGTCCGTCGTGAGCGAGGATCGCGTGGCGCTGGAGCAAGCCTTTGGCAACTCGATGCGCCACGCCGGCAGTTATGCACAGCGCTTTCGCGTGCGCTCGGCCGACGGCGTGTTGCGCCAGTTGCACTCGCATTGGGTCGTCAAGGACGGCGAAGACGGTGTGCCCGAGCGCATCATCGGCATCATCGTCGACGACACCGAGGCGTGGACTCTGGCGCGCACCCACGACGAGACGGTGGAGCAGCTGGGCCTGGCGCTGGAGCTGGGCCATATCGTAGTCTTTCGCCACGACCTGCACACCGAGCGCGTGCGCTTCAGCGACAGGGCCTTCGACCTGCTGGGCCTGCCCCGGGCCTGCACCGAGCTGAGTGCGGTGGAGTTGCGCGAATGGGTCCACCCCGATGACCGGCCGGCGTTGCGCCGGGTTGTCGAGCAGGCCGTGTCCAGCGGCCGGCCGGTGGACCTGGAAACCCGTTTCAGGCATGCCGACGGCAGCTGGCGGCACCTGCTCACGCGCTGCGTGCTGCAGCGGGATGCCCACGGTGATGCCATCGCCGTGCTGGGCGTGGGGCTGGACCTGAGCGCGCGCGTCGAAAGCTCGAAGCGACAGCTCGAGCTGGTGCGCCAATTCGAGCTCACCGCGCAAGCCGCCGGCATCGGCTACTGGAGCGTGCAGGCCGACACCGGGCTGGCACGCTGGAGCGAGCAGACCTTCGTGCTGCACGGCCTGGCGGCGGACGCACCGGCACTGCCAATGGCGCAATGGCTCGAGCGCTTCGTGCACGGCGACGATCGCCAGACGGTGCAACGGCGTTTTCGTGACTGGGTCAAGAGCGACGCACCGACGCTCGAGCTGGAGCTGCGCATCGTGCGCAGCGACGGCGCCATGCGCCACGTGCTGAGCTACTCACGCAAGGAAGGTCCCAGCGGCCACTACGACATATTCGGTGTGCTGATGGACGTGACTGACAGGCGCGCGGCCGAAGCGGCGCTGCATCAGGCCAGCGAGCGCGCCGCCTTGGCCACGCGTGCCGCCGGCATGGGCACCTGGGAACAGGACCTGCACACCGGTCAGGCCCACTGGGACGAGCAGATGTGGCGGCTACGCGGGCTGCAAGCGCGTGCCACGCCCCTGGACATCGACGAGCGCATGGCCCTGGTGCACCCCGACGACCGCGACGCCACGCTGCGCACACTGAACCAGGCGCAGAGCGACGGCCGCGTATCGAACCTGGAGTTCCGCGTGCGCTGGCCCGACGGGCAATGGCGCTGGATCGCTT
>DASQFA010000473.1:0-1624 GCA_035633375.1 Rubrivivax sp. | reverse complement strand
GAGCCCACGTAGGGCAGGGCGTGGCGCGCGAACACATCCAATCGCGTCGGCCCGGCGGAGAGCACGCCGCCGCCGATTTCATCGGCCACCTCGGTGGTGGAGACATCGATCACACCGCTCAACAGGCCCGAGTCGACGAGCTTTTCCATCGACTGCCCGCCCACGCCGGTGGCGTGGAAGACCAGGCAGTCGTACTCGTCGGCCAGGCGCTGCGTGACGGCCTGCACGCAGGTGGTGGTGACGCCGAACATCGTCAGGCCGAGCGCGGGCTTGGTGGCGGTGTCGGCCGGCGCCGGGTGCGCGATCATGCCGGCCAGGGCGTGCGCCGCGTTCGACAGCACCTTCTCGCTGATGCGATTGATGCCCTGCACGTCGGTCACCGAATACATCATGCAGATGTCGCTCGGACCCACATAGGGGCGGGTGTCGCCGCTGGCCATGGTCGAGACCATCACCTTCGGGCAGCCGATGGGCAGCGCGCGCATGGCCGCGGTGGCCAGGGTGGTGCCACCGGAGCCGCCGGCCGAGATCAGGCCGCCGATGTCGCGCCGAGTGAGGATGAAGTGTTCGAAGGCCAGCGCCATGCCCGCCACGGCACTGCCGCGGTCGCCACTGAACACCGCCGACTCGCCCTGCGGGTGATGCCGTGCCACCTCGCGCGGGTGCACGCTGGCCGGCGAGGGCTTGCCCGAAGTCGACAAGTCGACCGTGACGACGCGCAGGCCGAGCTTGTCCAGGCACTGGCGCAGGTAGAACAGCTCGCGCGACTTGGTGTCGAAAGTGCCGGCGACATAGGCCGCACGTGTGGCGCTGGCGGCAATGGCGAAGTCGAACACGGCCGCCGGGCGGGCCGGCGCAGCCGCCGACGCGGCAGCGCCTGGGCGCGGGCCCGGCGCTGCTTCGCGATCGCGCCCGCTGTCGCGGGCGATGTCGCTCACCGGTGCGACGCTGCTGCCCACGTTCCAGCGTGTGTAGCCGCGCACGGTGCGCGGCGCCAGGTCGTCCATCGTCGGTGCGCCGTCTCCATGCGCGCGCCGCACCGTCAATACCTGCATGGGTGCGGGCGCCTCGCTGGGCGCCGGCAACACCGGAGTGTCTTCGGGCTCCTGCTCTTCGTGGTGGCCGCCCGCGCGCACGCCCAGCAGCCGCTCCTGCAGCTCGCGGTCGGCGGCCAGCTGCGCGGCGGGCAGCTCCTGCGCGATGCGGCCGTTGACCATCACGCCGATGCGGTCGGCCACCTCCAGCGCCACGCCCAGGTTCTGCTCGATCAGCAGCACGGCGATCTTGCCTTCGGCCGCCAGGTCGCGCAGCGCCTGGGCCACCTGTTCGACGATCACCGGCGCCAGCCCTTCGGTGGGCTCGTCCATGACCAAGAGCTTCGGTTGCAACAGCAGCGCCCGGCCGATGGCCAGCATCTGCTGCTCGCCGCCGGAAAGCTGTGCCCCGCCGTTGCCCTTGCGTTCGGCCAGGCGCGGGAACATGGTGTACACACGCTCGATGTCGCGCCGCTTCGGTGCCACCAGACGCAGCGTCTCGTCGACTGTCAGCGAGGGCCAGACGCGCCGGCCTTGCGGCACGTAGGCGATGCCGCGTTTAGTGATCTCGTTCGGCGAGCGGCCCAGCA
>DASQFA010000472.1:0-2136 GCA_035633375.1 Rubrivivax sp. | reverse complement strand
GCCTCGGAACACGCAGGCACCCCCATCGGCGACCGACTGATTGCATTGCTGTAGCGTGCGCTTGCGGACGGAGACGAACTTGGGGTGCGCTTCCAGACCGCGGTTCGGCGCACAGCCCGCAGGGTTCACACACGTGGCGCGGTCGTCGAGGTCGCCTTCGATGAGGGGCGGCTGGTGTCGACTGGGTCGACGCAGCGCATCCGGGAGATCGAATTCGAACTGATCTCGGGCTCAACCACTGCGATGCTCGCGCTGGTTGAGCGGTGGCGCAAGCGTTTCGGCCTGATCTACGACCCGCGCAGCAAGTCAGAACGCGGTGACCGGCTTGCCCAAGGTTTGCCGTTCCCGCCTGTGCGCAAGGCAAGCCTGCCGAAGTATTCCGGCGATGCGAGGGCAACCGAAGTCTTTGGCGTCGTCGTCGACGAATGCATCGCGCAGATCACCCGCAACGCGGTTGGCCTCATCGAAGGCGATGCGGCCCAGCGTGTCGAGCATGTGCACCAGCTGCGGGTGGGCATCCGCCGGCTGCGCAGCGCGTTGCGCAGCTTCCAGGGTTGGGCACCGCCACCGCCGGCCGACCTGGTCGAAGGTCTGCGCGCCTTGTTTGCAACCCTTGGCATGGCGCGCGAAAGTGATGTGCTGGACAGCGGCGTGATCACGGAGCTCGCCAAAGTCGGCGCACCGCCGTTGACACTGGCGCGCGGCGCGTCCGGCCCCGACCCGGTCGAAGCGGTCAGGGCCGCCGCGACGCAGCGAACGTTCCTCGCTTGGATCGCCTGGCGGGCGGCCTTGGCCCAGGAGTCCGCCGTGGGCGCCGAAACCCACGTGGCCGAGCCGCAGGTCGGTGAAGCGCGCCCCAACGGCGATGCCGTGCCATCCGAAGACGACGCTGGCGCCGTGGACGGTAGCTTGGACGAGGTGCAGGCGACGCAGCCGGTCCCTGACAATGCGCCGACGTTTCACCGCAACGTCGCACGGCGGCTGCGTCGGTGGCATGCACGCATCGTTGTCGACTGGAAAGCATTCGACGCGCTCGACGAAGCCAGCCTGCATGCGCTGCGCAAGCGCATCAAGCGCCAGCGCTACGCGGTTGAGTTCTTCGCACCCGTGCTGCGCCGTCGCAAGGTCGAGCGCTATCTGAAAGCCCTGGCCACGATTCAGGAGCGAATGGGCGAGCTCAACGACCTCTTCGTGGCCCGGGCCCAGTATCAGCCGCTCGTCGTGTCCGACCCTGCGGCGTGGTTCGCGCTGGGTTGGCTCGCTGCCCGTATCGCAGAAGCGCGCGCGCTCGCCAAGCCTGAACTTGGGCAACTGGCGAAGGCGGATCCACCCACGCTTTGAGAGTATCAGAGCACGTCTCAGGGCCGCTGGCATTCAACCCCATGCTGCCGGGCAAGGGTATACGGCACCCCGCACTGGCATCGCGACACCAGCAGCGCGGCGTTCAGGCCGCCGGCACCGGATTCGTCGAATCCCGTCTGCGAGCGACCAAGTGTTCGCCCAGTCTCAGTCCCCAGGCGTAGATCGTCAACGCCGGATTGACGCGGCTCGAGCGCGGCAGAACGCTGCCGTCGCCGACGTACAGGTTGGCGAAGCCGTGTGCGCGGCCGTCGGCATCGACGACTGAGGTGGCCGGATCGTTGCCGGCAACGAGGCTGCCGAGCGCGTGGGCCGTGCCCGCCATGCCCATGAACTTGTCGACGCCGGCCAGCCCGGCGTGCAGCAGGCGGGCGATGAAGGCCTGCACCAGCGCGCGGTGTTCGCGCCAAGCCGGGTCGACGCGGGCGACTTCATAGTCCATCACCGGCGTGCCGGTGCCGGCGCAGCTGACGATGCGGTTCTCGGCGTGTGAACCGTCCTCGGTGGTGGCGAAGAAACCGATGGCGCGGTGGCCCGCCGCGCGCAGCACGAACTTCGGCACTGCCGCCGGCAACTGGGTGCCGAGGATCTCGCCATCGATCCAGCCCAGGCACTGCACCGTAGAGTGCGGAAACTTGTCGTTGAACAGGATCGCGGTCTTGCGCAGCATGTCGGTGTCGACGAAGGGCGAGAAGCCGAGCACGGCCGAGTTCAGGTGCATCTTGAAGTTCGCGCCCACCAGCGCCGCCGATGGCAGCGACGCGCCGAAGCCGGTGT
>DASQFA010000471.1:0-2757 GCA_035633375.1 Rubrivivax sp. | reverse complement strand
GGTCACCCTCGGCCTGGCATGGTTGACCGAACATGCCGGCCTGTCGCTGGCGCTGGGCGCCTTCGTCGCCGGCATGCTGGTGGCCGAGACCGAATACAAGCACCAGGTGGAAACCGACATCCGGCCCTTCCACGACGTGCTGCTCGGCCTGTTCTTCATCACCGTGGGCATGAAGCTCGACTGGCGCCCGGTACTCGAACACTGGTTCCTGGTGCTGCTGCTGACCACCGTGCCGGTACTCGCCAAGTTCTTGCTGGTGGCGGCATTGGCACGCATCTTCGGCGCCACGCCGGGCGTGGCGCTGCGCACCGGGCTTTACCTGGCACAGGCGGGCGAGTTCGGCTTCGTGCTGCTGGCACTGGGCGCACTCAACGGCCTGGTGGCGCCACAGTGGGTCAGCCCGGTGCTGGCCAGCATGGTGCTGTCAATGCTGATCGCGCCCTTCCTCATCCAGTACAGCAACCGCATCGCCATGCGCCTGTCGTCCAGCGACTGGCTGCTGCAATCGGTGCAACTCACCAGCATCGCCAAGAAGTCCATCACCACGCAGGGCCACGTCATCATCTGCGGCTACGGGCGCAGCGGCCAGAACCTGGCGCGCATGCTCGACAAGGAGTCCATCCCCTACATCGCGCTGGACCTCGACCCTGACCGCGTGCGCCAGGCCGCGGCAGCGGGCCAGAGCGTGGTCTTCGGCGATGCGGCGCGGCTGCAGAGCCTGATGGCCGCCGGGCTGGCGCGCGCCAGCGCGGTGGTGGTGAGCTACCCCGACACGCCCTCGGCGCTGAAGATCCTGCGCCTGGTGCGCGAGCACGCGCCCAAGGTACCGGTGGTGGTGCGCACCCTCGACGATACCGATCTGGAACGGCTGCGCGAGGCCGGCGCCGCCGAAGTCGTGCCCGAGGCCATCGAAGGCTCGCTCATGCTCGCCAGCCATGCCCTGGTGCTGCTGGGCGTGCCGATGCGCCGTGTGATCCGCATGGCACGCGACGCGCGCGATGCGCGTTACGGCCTGCTGCGCGGCTATTTCCACGGCGCCGACGACAACACCGTCGAAGAGCTGCAGCAAGAGCGCCTGCTCAGCGTGACGCTGCCGGCCGCCGCGGCCTGCATCGGCCGCACGCTGGGGTCCCAGGCGCTGCACGCGCTGGCGGTGCGCGTGGTCTCGGTGCGCCTGGCCGTTGGCCATGTCGGGCACGCCGATGAGGCGCTGCGCCTTTCGGCGGGTGACACCCTGGTGCTGTCGGGGTTGCCCGAGCCGCTGGCACTGGCCGAGGAAAAACTGCTGGCCGGCGGTTAATTTCGCTGGCGCTGCAAGCTCCAGGCCACTGACGTTGGATCAGGCGGAATGCGACGCCCCAGCTTGTCACGAGTGCGCAGCAACGTGGCCGCTTGGGCAGCACGCAGAAACTGCAGTGCCAGGGCCGGCAAGCGCGCACGCGGCCCGCGCGAGCGCCTGCTTGCGGTGCAGCCATGCGGGAGGGCGATGGTCGCGACCTATTTCCCGATGCAGAAGCGGCTGAATATCTCGCCCAACAGGTCGTCCGACGTGAACGCGCCCGTGATCTCGCCCAGCGCTTCGTGTGCCAGGCGCAGCTCTTCGGCCAGCAGTTCGAGCGGTGCAGCGCGTTCGGTCGCGTGCGCCAAAGCGTGCCCAAGGTGCAGGCGCGTGGCCTGCAGTGCTCGCACATGGCGCGCGCGCGCGATGAAGACTCCTTCTGCCGTACTTTGCCAGCCAGCGCGCTGCAGCAGCGCCAGGCGCAGCGCCTGCAGGCCTTCACCGGTGCGCGTCGACAGGCTCAGGCCGTCGGCAGGCGCGCGGTCGCTCAGGTCGCTCTTGGTGAACACATGCAGCACCTTGGCCGCGCTGGGCAGGCGTGCGGCGATGTGCGCTTCAGCGGCCTCGTAGTCGGCCTGGCCGAGGCGCGTCAGGTCATGCAGGAAGAGCACACTGTCGGCGTCGCCAATCGAATCCCAGCTGCGCGAGATGCCGATGCGCTCGACCTCGTCGTCGGTCTCATGGCGCAGCCCGGCGGTGTCGATGACGTGCAGCGGCACGCCTTCAATCTGGATGGTCTGGCTGACGCGGTCGCGCGTCGTGCCCGGCACCGCAGTGACGATGGCCAGTTCGGCGCCCGCCAGCGCGTTCAGCAGTGAGCTCTTGCCCACGTTCGGCTGGCCCGCCAAGACCACGCGGATGCCGTCGCGCAACAACGCGCCTTGTTGCGCACCCGCCAGCAGCCGTTCGAGCGCCTGCGTCAGCTCTGTCAGTTGCAAGTGCGCTCCCGCCTGGTGCAGGAAATCGATTTCCTCTTCGGGAAAGTCCAGCGTGGCCTCGACCCACATGCGCAGGCGCACGATGCGTTCGCGCAAGGCCTGCACTTGCTGTGAGAACGCGCCACTGAGGGAACGGCTGGCCGAGCGTGCGGCGGCTTCGGTGCTGGCCTCGATCAGGTCTGCCACCGCCTCGGCTTGTGCGAGGTCGATCTTGTCGTTGAGGAAGGCGCGCTCGGTAAACTCGCCCGGCTGCGCCAGGCGTAAGCCCTGGTGCTGGCCCGCATCGAGGCAGCGTGCCAGCAGCATCTGCAGCAACACCGGACCGCCGTGCGCTTGCATCTCGAGTACGTCTTCACCGGTGTATGAATGTGGCGCCGGGAAAAACAACGCCAGGCCCTGGTCGATGACACCGCCATCGGCAGCGCAGAAGGGCACCAGCGTCGCCTGCCGCGGCACCAGCGCACGGCCGCACAAGGTTTC
>DASQFA010000470.1:0-3165 GCA_035633375.1 Rubrivivax sp. | reverse complement strand
GGTACAGGCCGGCGGCGGTTTCAGCACTGAGCATGACCGCGTCGGTGCCGTCGAGCACGGCGTTGGCCACGTCGCTGACCTCGGCGCGCGTGGGCACGGGGTTTTGCACCATGCTTTCCATCATCTGCGTGGCGGTGATGGTGATCTTGTCCATCTCGCGGGCCATGCGGATCATGCGCTTTTGCAGCGCCGGCACGGCCGCGGCGCCCACCTCGACGGCCAGGTCGCCGCGCGCCACCATGATGCCGTCGCTGGCCGCAAGGATCGCCTCGAGGTGCGGGATGGCCTCGCTGCGCTCGATCTTGGCGATCAAGGCCGCCTTGTGTCGAAAAGGCTCGCCCGCCACATTGGCCAACTGCCGCGCCATTTCCATGTCGGTGGCGTTCTTCGGGAAGCTCACCGCGAGGTAGTCGCATTGGAAGCTCATCGCTGTCTTGATGTCCTCCATGTCCTTGGCGGTGAGGGCCGGCGCGGTCAGTCCGCCCCCTTGCTTGTTGATGCCCTTGTTGTTGGACAGCACGCCGCCTTGCTTGACCAGCGTGTGCACCTGTTCGCCGCGCACGGCGGTCACAGTCAACACGATCAGCCCGTCGTTCAGCAGCAGGTTGTCGCCGGGCTTGACGTCGCGTGGCAGCTCCTTGTAGTCCAGGCCCACCGCGCCGATGTCGCCAGGCCCGTCGAGCGACGCGTCAAGAATGAACGCCGCGCCGTTGACCAGCGTGACGCTGCCCTCGGCGAACTTGCCGACGCGGATCTTCGGGCCCTGCAAATCGGCCATCAGCGCCACCGTCTTGCCCAGGCGCAACGCCGTCTCGCGCACCAGGCTTGCGCGCTCCACATGATCCTGCGCCTTGCCATGGCTGAAGTTCAGCCGCACCACGTCCACCCCGGCGCGCAGCAGGCGCTCGAGCACGGCCGGGTCGCTCGAGGCAGGGCCGAGCGTGGCGACGATCTTGGTGGCACGGGACATGGATTGGCTTTCAGTGGGCAGGCAACGATTATGGCCGGGCGATGCCTAGCGCGCCTTCAAGGGCGCGGCCAGCGCATCGGCCGCATCGGCCGCGGCCAGCGCCGTCATGTTGACAATGCGGCGCACCGTGGCCGACGCCGTCAGGACATGCGCCGGCAAGGCCGCACCCAGCAACATCGGCCCCACCGTCACGCCCTGTGCACCGGTCATCTTCAGCACGTTGAAGAGGATGTTCGCGGCGTCGATGTTCGGCAGCATCAGCAAGTTGGCGCTGCCGCTGAGCGTGGTCTCGGGCAGGTAGCCACGGCGCACGCTTTCGGACAACGCGGCATCGCCGTGCATCTCGCCGTCGCATTCGATGTCGGGGCAACGCTGCACGAACAGGTCGCGCGCCGCGCGCATGCGCCTGGCCGAGGCGCGCTGCGACGAACCGAAGACCGAATGCGACAGGAAGGCCACTTTCGGCGGCAGGCCGAAGCGCTTGACCTCGGCCGCGGCCATGATCGCGATGTCGGCCAGTTCCTCGGCGCTGGGTTCTTCGTTGACGAAGGTATCGGCGATGAACAGGGTCTGCTGGTCGAGCATCAGCGCGTTCATCGCCGCCATGATGCGCATGCCGCTCTTGTGGCCGATGACCGCGCGCACATGGTTCAGGTGGCTGTCGTAGGGGCCGACCAGGCCACACAGCATGCCGTCGGCCTCGCCGCGGCGCAGCATCAGCGCGGCAATCAGCGTGCTGGAGCGCCGCACCGCGGCCTTGGCGGCTTCGGGGGAAACGCCGTCTCGACCCATCAGCTTGGCGTAGGTTTCCCAGTAGCTGCGAAAGCGCGGGTCGTCCTCGGGGTTGCAGACCTCGAAGTCGCGCCCCGGCGCCAGGCGCAGGCCGGCGCGCTCGATGCGCATGCGGATGACCTCCGGACGCCCCACCAGGATGGGCTGGGCCAGGCCCTCGTCCAGCACCTCCTGCACCGCGCGCAGGACTCGCTCGTCCTCGCCTTCGGCATACACCACGCGCGACGCGCCTTTGGCCAGCGCCGCCTTGGCCGCACCGAACACCGGGCGCATGAACGGCCCGGTCTGGTAGACAAAGCGGCTCAGCGTCTGGCGGTAGGCCTCCAGGTCGGCGATCGGGCGCGTCGCCACGCCGGAGTCCATCGCGGCCTTCGCCACTGCCGGTGCGATGCGCAGGATCAGGCGCACGTCGAAGGGCGTCGGGATCAGGTAGTCGGGGCCGAATTTCAGTTCGCGCCCCGCATAGGCCGCGGCCACCTCGTCGCTGGTTTCCGCCTTGGCCAGCGCCGCGATCTCGCGCACGCAGGCCAGCTTCATGGCCTGGGTGATCTTCGTCGCGCCACAATCCAGCGCGCCGCGGAAGATGTAGGGAAAGCACAGCACGTTGTTGACCTGGTTCGGATAGTCCGAACGGCCCGTGGCGATGATGCAGTCGGGCCGCGCCGCCTTGGCCAGTTCGGGGCGGATCTCCGGCTCGGGATTGGCCAGCGCCAGGATGATCGGCTTGTCGGCCATGCTCTTGACCATCCCGGCGCTCAACACGCCGGCTGCCGAGCAGCCCAGGAACACGTCGGCGCCGGCCACCACCTCGGCCAGCGTGCGCGCCGACGTCGCCTGGCAATAGCGCTGCTTGGATGCGTCGAGCTTGTCGCCGCGCCCCTCGCGCAGCACGCCCTTGGAGTCGCAGACGAAGATGTTCGCCAGCTGCACGCCCAGGCCTACCATCACGTCCAGGCAGGCGATGGCCGCCGCACCCGCGCCCGACACGGCCAGCTTGATCTCGCCGATGCGCTTGCCCACCAGTTCCAGGCCATTCAGCAGCGCAGCGGCGGAGATGATGGCGGTGCCATGCTGGTCGTCGTGAAACACCGGGATGTTGAGCCGTTCGCTCAGCTGCTTCTCGATGTAGAAGCACTCCGGTGCCTTGATGTCCTCGAGGTTGATGCCACCCAGGGTGGGCTCGAGTGCGGCAATGATCTGCACCAGCTTGTCCGGATCGCGTTCGGCGAGTTCGATGTCGAACACGTCGATGCCGGCGAACTTCTTGAACAGGCAGGCCTTGCCTTCCATGACAGGCTTGCCGGCCAGCGGGCCGATGTCGCCCAGCCCGAGCACCGCGGTGCCGTTGGTGATCACGCCCACCAGGTTGGCGCGCGAGGTGTACTCCGCCGCCAGGCTCGGAT
>DASQFA010000469.1:0-5717 GCA_035633375.1 Rubrivivax sp. | reverse complement strand
GTCGAACACCGCCGTGGGACATTTGATTCTGGAGAACCCAACATGAGTATGGGCAAGACGATCAAGGTGGCGCTGGCCGGCGCCGGCGCATTTGGCATCAAGCACCTGGACGGCATCAAGAACATCCACGACGTGGAAGTCGTCTCGCTCATCAGCCGCGATATCGAGAAGACGAAGGAAGTGGCCGACAAGTACGGCATCCCCCACGTCACCACCGACCTGGCCGACAGCCTGGCCATCAAGGAGGTGGACGCTGTCATCCTGTGCACGCCCACGCAGATGCACGCCGCGCAGAGCATCGCCTGCCTGAACGCCGGCAAGCACGTGCAGGTGGAGATTCCGCTGGCCGATACGCTGGCCGGCGCCGAAGCCGTGGTCGCGCTGCAAAAGAAGACCGGCCGGGTGGCGATGTGCGGCCACACGCGCCGCTTCAACCCCAGCCACCAATACGTGCACCAGCAGATCGTGGCCGGCACGTTCCATATCCAGCAGATGGACGTGCAGACCTACTTCTTCCGCCGCAGCAACATCAATGCGCTGGGCCAGCCGCGCAGCTGGACCGACCACCTGCTGTGGCACCACGCGGCGCACACGGTGGACCTGTTCGCCTGGCAGTGCGGCAGCCCCATCGTGCAAGCCCATGCCATGCAGGGGCCGCTCCACCCGAGCCTGGGCATTGCCATGGACATGAGCCTGCAGCTGAGGTGCGCCAACGGCGCGCTCTGCACACTGAGCCTGAGCTTCAACAACGACGGGCCGCTGGGCAGCTTCTTCCGCTACATCGGCGACAGCGCCACCTACCTGGCGCGCTACGATGACCTGTTCGACGGCAACGAGCAGAAGATCGACGTGTCGCAGGTGGCGGTGTCGATGAACGGCCTCGAGCTGCAGGACCGCGAGTTCTTCGCTGCCATCCGCGAAGGCCGCGAACCCAACGCCAGCGTCGTCCAGGTGCTGCCGTGCTACCAGGTGCTTCACCGCTTGGAGCAGCAGTTGGCGCAGTCGGCCTGAGCCGCCCGCCACCGCACCGCACCGCGCCATGACACAACACCGCCGCCTCGGGCCCTTCGACGTCAGCGCCATCGGCCTGGGCTGCATGAACCTGAGCCATGCCTATGGCCTGCCACCCCCGCCTGAAGCCAGCGAAAGGCTGCTGCTGCACGCTGTGAACGCAGGTGTGACGATGTTCGACACCGCCGCGCTGTACGGCTTCGGTGCCAACGAAAGCCTGGTCGGGCGCGTGCTCAAGCCGCACCGCGCGCGCCTCACGCTGGCCAGCAAGGGTGGCATGGCCGGCGTTCAGTTCGACGACGGCGTCAAGCGCGTCATCGACGGCCGCCCCGAGGCCATCCGCCGCAATTGCGAAGACAGCCTCAGGCGCCTGGGCACCGACCGCATCGACCTGTACTACCTGCACCGCTGGGACAAGCGCGTGCCCATCGAAGAAAGCGTCGGCGCGATGTCGCGACTGGTGGAGCAGGGCAAGGTGCGCGCGCTGGGCCTGTCGGAGGTGTCGGCCGCCACGCTCAGGCGGGCCCACGCCGAACACCCGATCGTGGCCGTGCAGTCGGAGTATTCGCTGTGCAGCCGCAATGTCGAGATCGGGGTGCTGCGGGCGTGCCAGGACATCGGTGCGGCGCTGGTGGCCTTCAGCCCCACCGCGCGTGCTTTCCTTACCGGCACGCTGCGTGACGTGTCCACGCTCGACGCCAAGGACATCCGCCGCGGCATGCCGCGCTTCTATCCGCAGCACCATGCCGCCAACCTGAAGCTGCTCGAAGAGTACGCGCGCATTGCCCGAGACGCCGGCTGCACCATGGCGCAGCTGTCGATCGCCTGGGTGCTGTCGCGTGGCCCGCATGTGATCGCGCTGCCCGGCACCACGCAACGGGCGCACCTCGACGAGAACCTCGGCGCTGACGCGCTGACACTGGGTTTCGAAACGCTGGCGCGGCTGGACGAACTGATCAACCGCGGCAGCGTGGCCGGCGCGCGCTACAACCCCGCCACGCAGGCCGAGGTCGACACCGAAGAGTTCAGCTGATCCGCCTCAGGCGGCGGCCTTCTTGTCCTTGGCCTTGTCGGGGTGGAACTCGTCGTAGCGCTGCTGCATGCCGCGCAGCTTGAGCACGCCGTAGAACACCGTGGCCGCCATCAGCAGCACGAGTGCGCCCACCAGGCCCTTCTCGAGCGCAAAGTCGCCGGCGCGGTTGGCGGCGTAGGAGCCGACGATCAAGCCCAGGATCACCAGGTTGAGCCCCCAGTTCAGTGGTTTGGCCAGCAGGAAGTGCAGCGTGCCGAAGCCGGCCAGCTGATACAGCATGAAGGGCAGGATGGCCACCGCCGGGATCAGCTCCGACGCACCCAGCGCCACGTTGGTGGCCCCGGGGGCGACAGAGTGCAGCAGCTTGCTGTTGGCCAGCTCATGGAACAGGCTCGGCGTGGCGCACAGCAGCGGCACCACCGCCAGCAGCTCGAGCACCAGCGCGCCGCTCCACACGCCGATGCGCGACGACGTGTCGGCCCCTGCGCTGTCGGACTGCGTGCCGATGAACAGCCCGCCGACGATGGCCGACATGCTGGCCAGCATGAA
Source organism: Rubrivivax sp. (assembly GCA_035633375.1). Taxonomy (GTDB): domain Bacteria; phylum Pseudomonadota; class Gammaproteobacteria; order Burkholderiales; family Burkholderiaceae_C; genus Rubrivivax. The sequence continues at coordinate 3,124 of DASQFA010000469.1, read as the reverse complement.
CAGTTCCACCGAGATGCCGAAACCCGTGGGCTCGCCCACCTTCAGCAGCAGCAGCGCCAGGAAGCCCGGCGTGTAGAACATGATGCGGCACAGCCGGGCCCAGACACGCGCGTCGCGTTCGGGCGGCAGTATCGGCAGCGGCTGGCCGTCGGTGCCCAGGGTGGCTCGTTCTTTCGACATCAGTGCGTCCTCAAATGCAAGGTGATGGATAGCCAAGAACCTCAACACAGCGTCGCGCGGCGCCAGGTGCGCCAATGCCAAGGCCAAGGCCAAGGCCGCGGCCGCGGCCGCCTGCGCGCCACGCTCAGCCCTTCAGCTGCACCGCATGCACCGGTACCTCGATCGATTTGCCCTTGAACACCACCGGCCCCAGCGACAGCACCGCGATGCTGCCGCCCAGGGCGTCGCAGGTGGCCTGGTCGATCAGGATCAGCTCGCCTGCCACCTTGGTGTGCGCTTCCAAGCGCGCCGCCAGGTTGACGGTGTCGCCGATGCAGGTGTAGGTGGCGCGGGCTTGAGTGCCGGTGTAGCCGGCAATCACCTCGCCTGTGGCGATGCCCACGCCGATGCGCAGCGCCGCCTTGCCCGCGGCCTCACGCTCCACGTTCAGCAGCTGCATCATCTCGATCATGTCCAGCGCTGCCAGCGCCGCGCTGCCGCAGCCGTCGTCCAGCGGCAGCGGTGCGCCGAAGATGGCCATCAGCCCGTCGCCGATTATCTGGTTGACCACGCCGCCACGGCCCGAGATGGCGTCGAACATCAGCGTGTACCAGGTGTTCAGCAGCTCGATGGTTTCTTCAGGCGTCTGCTGCTCGACCAGCGTGGTGAAGCCGCGGATGTCGCAGAACATCACCGTCGCCGTCAGCCGCTTGCCGCCCAGCGCAAAGCCCGACTGCTGCAGGTCCTGCGCCACCTCGCTGGTGGCGAAGCGCCGCACCAGCGCCGCCTGCTGGTCGCGCAGGCGTTTCTTTTCCAGGCTGGAATTGATGCGCGCCTTCAGCAGCACCGGGTTCACCGGCTTGGGCAGGTAGTCGTCGGCGCCCAGCTCGATGCAGCGTGCCACGTGCGCCACGCCTTCCAGCGAACTGGTGACGATGACCGGCAGATCGCTCAGGTGCGCATCGGCCGCCAGTTGCTCCAGCACCTGGAAGCCGTCCATCTCGGGCATCTCCATGTCCAGCAGCAGCAGGTCGAAGTGCTCGCGGCGCAGCATCTCCAGCGCCACGCGGCCGTTTTCGGCGCTGGCCACGCGGTGGCCCTGCAGCTCCAGGCTGCGCGACAGCAGCAACCGGTTGACCTTGTTGTCGTCGGCCACCAGCAGGTGGGAGCCGAACGTCGTGCGCGCCGGACCGCCCCGAGCAGGCGGCGCCGGCCCTTGGGCGGGGCGCGTCGTGGGCGTCGATTCAGCCACCGGCCAGCTCCTGCAGCGCGGCGGCCACGCGGGCGTACTCGGCATCCAGTGCATCCAGCGGTGCGGCGCCGGCAGGCATGCCGCCGAGTTCCAGCGTTCGTGCCATCTCACCCAGGCGCCCCGCGCCGAAGGTGTGGCTGTTGGACTTGAGCGAATGCGCCGCGCGGCGGAAGGCTTCGGCCGACCCGCCCGCCTGCGCGGCACGCAGCTCGGCCAGCATCTGCGGTGCTTCTTCGATGAAAGTGGCGACCAGCTCGCCGACGAAATCGGCGCCGGCGGTGTCCTGCAGTTCGGCGAAGGTGGCGGCGTCGATCACCGGGTCAGCCATGTCGGGGCCTCGTTCATCGTGGTTCGTGGCGCAAGTCTATCCGCGCCGGCCCCGGCGCTGGCGGCCCGGCAGGCCCTGCACTGCCGGCGTGGCGCAGGCAACATGCGGCGGGGCTTCGTGGAACCACAGATCGCCGAATCGACGGCGCACTGCGGCAGCGCCTGCGCCACGTGGCCGCGCGCTGATCGCCGAGGGGCGCGGTGTGTCCGCATGCGCGGCTATCCGCGCTGCGTTTGCCTGGCGGCCACGAGGCTCATCCCATGCGTCGCGGCGCAGCGTTCATCAGTGCCTTCACCAGCGCATCCACACGGATCGGCTTGGTCACGTAGTCGTCCATGCCGGCGGCCAGGCATTCCTCGCGGTCGCCCTGCATGGCGTTGGCGGTCATGGCGACGATGCGCGGGCGCTGTGCTGCGTCGGGCCAGCGCGCGACGATGCGGCGCGTGGCCTCCAGCCCGTCCATCTCGGGCATCTGCACGTCCATCAGCACCACGTCATAGGGCTGGCGCGCCACGCACTCGACGGCCTCGATGCCGTTGGACGCCACGTCGGCCCGGTAGCCCATCTGCTGCAGCAGGCGCAGCGCCAGCTTCTGGTTCACCACGTTGTCCTCGGCCAGCAGGATGCGCAGTGGGTGGCGTTCGGCCATGCCCGCGTCCATGCGCGGCTTGGTGGTGGTGGGCGCGGCCTTCGGCGCATCGTCGTGCGCCAGCAGCGACACCAGCGTGTCGAACAGCTGGCTCTGCCGCAGCGGCTTGGCCAGCGTGGCGTTGAAGATGCTGTCGGTCGCCTCCTTTCGCCCATGCGAGCTGAACAGCACCAGCGGCAGCTTGTGGCCCGCGTCGCGGATCGCCTTGGCCAGCGTGGCCCCGTCCATGCCCGGCATGTGCATGTCCACGATGGCCAGGTCGTAGGGCGGGCCCTTCAGCATCTCCAGCGCCTGCGCCGGGAACTCGGTGTCCTGCACCAGCATGCCCCACTTGGCGGTCTGCAGCGCCAGGATGCGCCGGTTGGTGGCGTTGTCGTCCACCACCAGGATGCGCTTGCCCGCCAGTTGCGGCTGCTGGCCCAGGAAGTCGCGCCGCTGGCCCTGCGGCAGCTCGGCCGGCACGCAGCGCATGGTGAAGTGGAAGGTCGAGCCCTGGCCCGGCCCGGCGCTTTCGGCCCACATCGTGCCGCCCATCAGCTCGGCCAGCAGCTTGGAAATCGCCAGCCCCAGGCCCGTGCCGCCGTACTTGCGTGTGGTGCCGCTGTCGGCCTGGCTGAATTTCTGGAACAGGCGCGACAAGCCCGCCTCCGAAAGCCCGATGCCGGTGTCGCGCACGGTGAAGTGCAGCAGGCTGCCTTCGCCGGTCTGCTCGTCGCCTTCGGCGCGCACGCTCAGC
>DASQFA010000468.1:0-10922 GCA_035633375.1 Rubrivivax sp. | reverse complement strand
AGCTCATCTCGACGTAGCCAAGTGGTCGAAGGCGACGGCCTGCAAAGCCGAAGGCGCAAGCCCGCGTCCGTTCGAATCGGACCGTCGAGTCCAGGCCTCGTTAGCTCAGCGGACCAGAGCAGCCGGCTTCTACCCGGCGGGGCGGCCGTTCGAATCGGTCACGAGGCACCAGTTCACTTCCCCGATAGCGCAGATGGCAGAGCGCCTGGCTGTTAACCAGGAGGTCCGTGGTTCGAGGCCACGTCGGGGAGCCAATTCAGTTTGATCTCGCGTAGCTCAGTGGCAGAGCACCGTCTTGATAAGGCGGGGGTCGGTGGATCGTTCCCACCCGCGGGTACCAGTTTCATCTCGGTGTGGCGCAGATGGCAGCGCGCGTGATTTGGGATCACGAGGCCGCAGGTTCGAGACCTGCCACCGAGACCAGACAAGCGTGCGCTTGGGTGTGGCCGTAGCTCAATGGCAGAGCCGTGGGCTGTGAACCCGCTGGTGCCGGTTCGACTCCGGCCGGTCACCCCCAAGCGCATGCATTTGGACGCGTCGCGAACTCGAGCGGCAGAGCACCGGGTTCTTACCCCGGATGGTCAGGGTTCGAGCCCCTGGCGACGCACCACCCAACAACCCCCTCGTGGCGGAATAGGCAGACGCACCGGTCTCAGAAACCGGAGCCCGCAGGGCATGTCCGTTCGACTCGGACCGAGGGGACCAGCCAGCAGTCTGGTAGCTCAGCGGCAGAGCAGCGCCCTCATAAGGCGAAGGCCGGTGGATCGTGCCCACCCCCGGACCACCATCGAGAGCAGACAACCGAGACCATCAACCACCAAGGAGGTGTGCCATGAAGACGATCGACGAAGACGACATGAGCTTTCAGGGTCACGAGCAAACGACGCAGAGGCTTCCCGTCTGAGACGGGAGTCAAGCGCGGTGACCGCGTGGTCGGCGCCGCGAAGGAGCTTGTCGAGAAGCTCGGCCGCAACGATCCGTGCCCGTGCGGCTCCACGAGGTCGTTTCAAGCGCTGCTGCCTGCGCAGCGGCTGCTTTTGACGGCGTGAACCGCGATCACTATCGGCGTTGAACCAACGATGCCGATGACCAACGAGGAGAGCTGCCCGAGTGGGAAGGGGCTGGCTTGCTAAGCCAAGGCCGGCGACGCTGTCGCCGCGGGCGTTCGATTCGCTCGCTCTCCGCCAGCAGTCCGCGTGGGCGTAGCTCAGTGGCAGAGCCGCCGGCCTTTAACCGGCAGGCCAGGGTTCGACTCCCTGCGCCCGCACCATGGTCCCAGTTCCGACGGGGTGTAGTCGAGTGGCCTCAGACAGCCGGCTTTGAACCGGTGCACACAGGTTCGAATCCTGTCACCCCTGCCACGCATCAGCCCCTAATCTCAGAGGCAGAGCAACGCTCTTACAAGGCGAAGGTCGACGTTTGCTCGCACTACGCGCTCGGCCTTCGGCCCGTTGCTTCGCAACGTCCTGCCGCTGCGCGCCAGTGCGAAATCGTCAGGTGCTACCAACTCACCAGTACGTCCGTAGCTCAGCTGGAAGAGCGCGACCCTCCGAAGGTCGAGGCCGGTGGTTCGAACCCACCCGGACGTGCCAACCGAAATCACCCCCGAAGCGGCCAAGAAAGGAGGCTATCCATGCACCCACACCACAGCCATGTGCTGCAACTCGACATCCAGGGTACGCCGCAGGCGTGGATCTCGCTCGAGCACGCGGCCCTGCATGTGGCCACGGGCTCGGTGGCGTGGGTCGACGGCGATGGCCCGCTGGCCACGCTGCGTGGTGGCTTCAATGTCGCACGCGGCCGGCAGTCGGTCATCGACGTGCACCCGATCATCGCGCTGCACGGCGCGTCCAAGGTCAACCTGTTCGACGTGGTGCCGGCGTTCAGCAAGGGCAAGCTGTTCCGGCGTGACCGGTTGATCTGCGCGTACTGCGGCCAGCGCTTCAACGAGCGGGACCTGCAGTGCGAACACATCGTGCCGGAATCGCGCGGTGGCCGCTGGACCTGGATGAACCTGGTCACCGCCTGTGGTGTGTGCAATAGCCGCAAGGCCGACCGCACGCCCGAGGAAGCGGGCATGCCGCTGGTGTACCTGCCTTACATGCCGAGCCGCTTCGAGGATTTTCTGCTCGAGGGCCGGCACATCCGGGCCGCCGTGCACGAGTGGCTCGCGGCGAGGCTGCCGAAGGGATCGCGCCTGTGCTGATGCACAGGCGCGCACGAATCTGCTGAAGAAGGCGAACGCTCACAGGTCAGGGGTTCGGGCCACGGTTTCAACCAAGGTCTGCCCCGCCGGTGTGCGGCATCCGGATTCGTCCGTGGATGCTGCACATGCCGCGCCGCTGGAATCAGCTGATGCCGGCCATCAATGGGTTGCGCCGCAAGGTGCCGAGTTCGATTCTCGGATGGCCACCACTGGATAGCTCAGTCGGGTAGAGCAACGACCTCATAAGTCGTCTGTCGCGGGTTCGACTCCCGCTCCAAGACAACTGGACTGCAACTCCAGATATCAAACGGTCGAAAGACCACGCCGAACGCGGGCAGAGGGTGGATCGCCTCAAAGGACATGGCGTGCCATGTTCGAGAGGCGTGAGGCCCACCGTCCGTCAGCGGTGGCAGTTCGACGCTGAACCCGCCCGGCCCGCGCCCACGGCCAGCCGACGTGGCCACCGAGAGGTGGCTGCCGACGCGCACCGTGAAGCCCGGTCCATCGCATTCATCGTCCGCTGCCATCGCTGTAACGGCACCTATTCGTCCACACGCAACAGAACAAGGAGAACCACATGAAGATCAAGCGTGTCACTGTCAAGAAGAACGAGCGTGGCCTGCTGCTGCGCAATGGCGACTTCGAGTGCGTGCTGCAACCCGGCACGCACTGGCTGTTCAACGGCATCGACCACCTGCGCGTGGAGACTTTCGCACTGGAGCAGCCGGCGTTCGCGCACGGCCTGGCCGACTACCTGATGGCCAAGGAGCCGGAAGTCGTCGCGGCCGAGTTCGTGCGCGTCGAGCTCACCGAAACCCAGGTCGGCTTGCGCTCGGAGAACGGCGCGCTGGTCGAGGTGCTGGCACCGGCCACCCGGCGCCTGTACTGGAAGGGCCAGGTCAACGTGGGTGTCGAGGTGATCGACATCGCCCAGTCGGCCGAAGTGCCGTCCGCCGTCGTCGCGCGTCTCGTGCAAACGCAAATGCGTCAACGTGCGGTGGCCGGCCTCGCCGGCGTGCTGCAGGTGCAGGTGCCTGAACACGGCGCCGGCATCCTGTGGATCGACGGCAAGGTCGAGCGGCTGCTGGCGCCAGGTTCGTACGCGTTCTGGAAGTTCAACCGCAACGTCGCGGTGGAAGCCGTCGATCTGCGACTGCAGGCCGTCGAAGTAACGGGCCAGGACATCCTGACCCGCGACAAGGTCGGCCTGCGGCTGAACCTGTCGGCCACCTGGCGCTATGTGGATGTGCTGAAGGCCTACACGCAACTGGCCAAGCCCGCGGAACACCTGTACCGCGAGCTGCAGTTCGGTCTGCGTGCGGCCGTCGGCACGCGCACGCTCGACGAACTGCTGGAGAACAAGACGGTGATCGACGAGGTCGTCACTGCCCACGTGGCAGCCAAGCTCGCGGCCTATGGCATCGAGCTGGACGGCGTGGGCGTGAAGGACATCGTGCTGCCGGGCGAGATGAAGACCATCCTCGCCCAGGTGGTCGAGGCCGAGAAGGCGGCCCAGGCCAACGTGATCCGTCGGCGTGAAGAGACGGCAGCGACGCGCTCGCTACTCAACACAGCCAAGGTGATGGAGGGCAACCCCATCGCCCTGCGCATGAAAGAGCTCGAGACGCTGGAACGCGTGGCCGAGCGCATCGACAAGATCTCCGTGTTCGGAGGTCTGGACCAGGTGCTCAACGGTCTTGTGAAGCTACGTTGAGCCCAGCCCTCCCGCGCTATCGTGCGGGAGGGTCCTCAACAAGGACAACACCATGGAAACCAACTACATCCACGAAGAGGTGCCTGGCGGCGTGCCAGTGAAGATGTGGACGCGCGGCGTGCCCGTCGAGGACGAAGCCAAGCGTCAGCTGACCAACGCCGCGCGCTTGCCCATCGTCTTCAAGCACATCGCGGCCATGCCCGATGTGCATTTCGGCATCGGCGCCACCGTCGGCTCGGTGATCCCCACGCTCAAGGCCATCATCCCGGCGGCCGTGGGCGTGGACATCGGCTGCGGCATGATGGCCTGCAAGACCACGCTGACGGCCGAAGACCTGCCTGACAACCTGGCGCCGCTGCGTTCGGCGATCGAACGTGCGGTGCCGCACGGCCGCTCGCCAGGCGCGCGTGACCCGGGCGCCTGGGGCAAGGTGCCGGGCTCCGTGGACACGGCCTGGGCGCTGCTCGAGCCCGATTTCACTGAGCTGTGTCGCGACTACCCGAAGCTGGCGAAGACCAACAACCGCGTCCACATGGGCACGCTGGGCACCGGCAACCACTTCATAGAGGTCTGTCTCGACGAAGCCGGCTTCGTGTGGTTCATGCTGCACTCGGGCTCGCGCGGCGTGGGCAACGCGATCGGCACGATGTTCATCGAGCTGGCCAAACAGGATGCGCTGCGTAACAACGCCAACCTGCCCGACCGTGACCTGGCGTACTTCGAGGAAGGCGCGCGCTACTTCGGCGACTACGTGCGCGCCGTCGGCTGGGGCCAGAGGTTCGCGGCGCTGAACCGCGAGGTGATGATGAAGCGCATGATCGAGGCCGCGAAGACGGTGCTGCACAAGAGCTTCCAGAGCCACATCGAGGCGGTGAACTGTCACCACAACTACGTGCAGATGGAGCATCACTTTGGCCGGGACGTGTACGTGACCCGCAAGGGCGCGGTGAGCGCGAGGGCCGGGCAGCTGGGCATCATCCCCGGCAGCATGGGCGCGCGCAGCTACATCGTGCGCGGCAAGGGCCACCCGGACTCCTTCGAGAGCTGCTCGCATGGTGCCGGCCGCGTGATGAGCCGCGGCGAAGCCAAGCGCCGCTTCACGCTGGCCGACCACCGCGCTGCTACCGAAGGTGTCGAGTGCCGGAAGGACAAGGACGTGATCGACGAGACGCCCTCGGCCTACAAGGATATCGACGCGGTGATGGAGGCGCAGCGAGACCTGGTGGATGTGGTTCACACGCTCAAGCAGGTGGTGTGTGTGAAGGGGTAGACCTTGCCAGGCATCGAGGGGCGATCGTCGTGAGGCGGGCGCCTCTCGTTTTTTTTGGCGGACGGCGCGACCAGTCAGCGGTTCCAGTCGATCTGATCGAGCAGCCGGCTCAGTCTCAAGGCCTTGGCCGGGTTGAGCTGGGCGGCCCAGGCGACCCGACCTTGCAGGTATTCACGCCAGTGAGGTTGGCCATCGCGGTTCTGGGCCGCAGGCCCGTCGGTCACACACCGGTGCAGCAAGGCCCTCAGGCGATCGAACTCGGGGCGTGGCAGGTTCGGGTGCCGGTTGACCACGACATGGCAAACCGACTGCCGCCGCCCGGCCTTCATGCAGCGTGTCTTGCGGTGGTTGAGGTGGAAGCCTTCTTCGAGCGCGATGCGGCCGACCCAGGCTTCCACGCGAGGCCGGGCCGGGCCCAGGTGCGGGCCGCCGGACAGCACGATGTCGTCGGCGTAGCGTGTGTAGCGAGCGCCCAGCACATGGGCCAGACCGTCGAGTCGCAAGTCGAGGCGAAACGCGCACAGGTTGGCCAGCGCCGCCGAGGTCGGAGCGCCTTGCGGCAGGTGCGGGTCACGCAGGCGCTGCATTTGCGGCCAGGTCAGGCCGGCATCCTCATGCATGCGCTGCAGCACAGGTTCGGGTGTCGCGGTGGTGCACAGCGCCGTGAGTTCACGGGCAACTGTGTCAGCGTAGCCCAAGGTGGCGAACAGCGCGTGGACCCTTGAGGCGCGCACCGATGTGAAAAAGTCCTGCAAGTCGAATTTCAGCACCACGGCCTGGCCGGCGTGGGCGCGAGCATGGTCCACCACCGAGCGTTCGCGCGTGTAGCCGCAGGCCGCCTCGTGGGGTGGAATGCGGTCGAGTAAGGCGTCGAGCAATTGCCGCTGCAAGGGCATCAGGTACGGGTGCGGCACTTCCAGCAATCGCCAGCCTCCGCTGCGCTTGGCGAGCAGTTGGTAGTGATAGTGCTGTTCGCCCAAAGGACTGCGGCGCTGCCAGCCAGCGGCGCGCGTCAGCCGCCACATTCCGGCGTCCGTAACGCCCAGCCACTCAGCCAGCGCGGCGGTGTGCGGCCAATAGGGTAGCTGGCAGCGATCCAAGCCCAGCGGCGGCGGCTGCATGCCGGTGCGCTCGCGCAGGATGTAGCGGCGTACGTTCGGCTTGGCTCCGGCACCTTCTGCGGTCCAGGCCTGTCGATATTCCGGGTCGCGCTCGATCCAGCTCGCCAGGGTGCGCGGTGTCAAGCGTCGCCAATGCTCGCCGGGCAGCTGGGCGCAGCGCTGTGCAATGGGAGGGGCCCAGACGGCATCCGCATCCAGGCAGGCCCGAATGCGCGCCGCCATCCCGGCTGCGCTGGGGCTTCCGGCCAGCATGGCGCGGGCGATGGCCAATGCGGTAAGTCTGCTGAGTCTGGGCATGCGCCATTGGGGATGCGTGAGGTGCGGCACGCCGCCCAACCTGCGGGTGATGCGTGAGCTGATTGGCGAGCATCGCCAGGGCGCTCACGCCTCGGATGGATCTATCAAGTCAACAACCGCGGGGGTACCCCGCGGTGCGAATGCCCTTCCCGTACAACTCGCCAGAAGGCTTCGCCTCAAGCTTGGGCGGCGGCCGCAGGGGAATTATCAGTGGGCTCACTGATTGGCCGGCCCACGCCGCCTACGTGCCTGCGAATCCGAACTGTAGTGCCCGCTCGCGGATGGTCCTGACCACGTCGCCCAGGTCCACCGGCTCCAGCTTGTTCTTCTTCAGGAACGCTCGCCACTGCAATTGCTTCGTGGCGTCGTCGGCAAAGACATCGCTCAGGCCGATCGGCTGGTTGCTTGGAACAGCGGTTTGCCGGCGGGCGAAGGTCGCTTCGACGGCGCGCAGCAGCTCCGCATCGTCCAGCGTGGTGTCGTGCAGCAGTACCCAGAGGTCGAAGAAATCCTTCATGCGAGTGTTGGTCATGCCCAGCACCGTCACGGCATGCAGCTTCTCGGCGACGGCCGTGGCCTTGGGGTAGGCGCGCAGCGTCGGTGCGGGGACGTCGGGCAGCAAGGTCGGGTAGGCGATGGACTGCGCAGCGGGCGTGACCGCATCGCCGAAGCCGATGTCGATCTGCAGGGACAGTCTCGCGCCGTCGAGGGTGGCGCGCAGATCGATACGCACGCCGCCATAGCCGGCGTCCTTTCGGATCGGGCTGCCCGCGACCGAATCGGGGTCGAACACGATGCCGTCGTCCACCGCGATGCCGCAGATGGATCGGAAGACGCCAACGAGCGTAGGCACGTCATCGGGGCCGAACCCCAGCAGATCGGCGTCGCGTGTCGGCCGGTGCGGCTGGCCGTACCAGAGCTGAAACAGCAGCGCGCCCTTGAGCAGAAAATTCGGTGTGTGCTCGGAGACGGACAGCCGGTACAGCAGGCGTTCCAGGCCGTACCGGGTCAGGGTCAGGTTGAAGTCCTGCTTCGACGTATCGGTGTGCTGCTTGAGCCTCGCACGGATAGACGCTGCGCGGTTGGCGGTCATGCCGTGATGGCCTCGATGTAGGGCCGCATCACATTGGCCACGCGGCCGCGCGTGGCATGGCGCCACAGGTCGTCCAGCGTGAACTTGCGCTGGCTCCAGCCGTCGCGCAGCGCCTCGATCGCGACGTCCAGGCCGATCTTGTTGCGGAACCTGAAGCAGTCGACGACGGTCCGGGCGGCGTTGAAGACCGGCACCTCGACGCCGTCGATGTGCAGGCGTTCGACGCCCTCGGCCAGGGCAACGTCGGCCATGCGCACGACACGGATCGCGGGCTGGTCCAGTCGGGGGGTCACCATGTGCTGCGGGATCGCAATCCAGACCTCGAAAGGGGCCTGCGTGCCGATCTCGTGGACGCGCAGCGCGGACAGCAGGCAGACCACGGCCCTGGGCACGCGTGCCGAGACTTCCGCCAGCGAGCGGTGCTCGCTGATCTCCGCGCCGGGCAGGCCATAGAGGCCGCGCGCCACGCGTTCGAGTTTGCCGGCCTGCACTAGGCGCGTCAGGGCGATGGTTGGCAGCCCCTGCTGCGTCACGTCTCGCGCGCGCAGCAGTGTTCGGGCGCGTGCAAGCCGGAGCACCTGCTGCTCGTGGGTGGTGGCAGTTGCTGCGGCGGTCGCATTCATGCGAGCATTGTGTTGTGAAACCACGGTTAAATCAAGTAGTTACATCATAAATGCAACAACAACGCGCGCTCCAGTGCCTTTCCCAGGACGGACATCTTCTGGGCCTTGCAAGTCGGGCAGTCGGTCCGTCCTCGGGGCGTTCAGCGCACGCGGAGCAGATGGTCCGTCTCGCCCTTCTTGATCTCGACGATCGACTCCATGGCCTTGACCATCTCGGCGAAGTTGGCGTGGCCGTGGTCCTTCGGATCGAAGGTGGCATCGAGCCGCTTGATCATGTGCCAGACCGATCCCTTGTTGACCCAGGCTTCGCCCTTGGTCTCGGCGAGCAGGCGAACCGCACGCTTGAGCAGTTCGGCCGCCGGGTCGGCGGGTGGTGGGGCTGGTGTGTCCTTGGCCTCGGTGGACTTGGGTGCTTCTTCGGTGCTGGGGGCCTCGACCAGGCTGTCGTAGTAACGGAACTCGTGGCAGCTCTTGGCCCAGTGCTTGTTGGTGTTCTTGCGGGTGCCGATGCCGATCAGGGTGCGACCGGCAGCCTTGATCTTCTGGGCGACGGGCATGAAGTCGCTGTCGCCGCCGATGATGATGACGGTGCCGATGTGGGCGAAGCGGCTGATGTCTTCGGTGGCGTCGAGGCAGAGCTTGATATCGGCACCGTTCTTGGCAGATGCCCCAGGTGGGAAGAGCTGGATCAGTTCGACGGCGCTTTGCAGCAGGGCATCGCGGTAGCGGCCGAAGTATTGCCAGTTGCCGTAGGCGCGATTGATGGCGACAGGCCCGAAGGAGGCGCCGAGTTCGACCAGGGCTTGGACGTCGATGAGCGGTTCCTGGACCTTGAAACGGTTGTCCTGCTTGGCGTAGGCGCCTTCGCCATACTTGGCCTCCACGAGGCCAGCGTGCAGGTTCTCGAAGTCCCAGTACAGGGCGACTGATCGGCTGTCGTCGTTGTCTTCGGTGGCCACTTAGCGCTCCCTTCCGGTCTTGTGGACGTCATCGTAGTGCCTCCATGCGCGGTGGTGGATGAACGCCCTCAAGTTGCTTCCCTCAGCTCGGGCCAGGCCTGGTGGCGTGCCCCAACCCCGCACGCGCTGCGAAAATGCCAACACGATGCAGCACCTGATCCTGCGCCCCGGCCCCCAACTGGTCATGCGAGCCTTTCGACCGGAGACCGAAGACACCGGCAGCCGACTGAAGGAGGTCGACGTCACCGGCCGCGCCCACGAGCATCTGTTCGAGCTCGTCACCGTCCACGCCGAGACCACGTTGGCCGACATCTTCCGGCTGATGGAGGCCAGCCCGCTGCTGCAGAAGTTCTACCGCCGGGACTTCGCCGAAGAACTCTGCGCGGAGGCGCGCAAGGGGGCCGCCGAGCCGTCTGCCAGAGAGCAGGCTGCGCTTGAAGGCATCGAGGTCCTCGAGCTGTATCAGGAATGGGGGCTGGACACGAGCACGAACGAGTACTCCGGCATGCAACGCCTGCACTTGCACGGCATCGGCCACGAATTGGCGGAAGACCTGCCGGAAGAACGAAGGAAGAAGGGCGAACGCATCGAATGGTCGGTTTCGCTGACGCCACTGCGCGAACTGCTGTCGTTGCCGGTCCGGGTGAAGGACGAGGTTCGGATCACCGAGGAAGACGCCACGGCCAAGGCCTACATGAGCGAGATTCGGCGCGCCAGATGCGCCGACGTGACGCTGGGCCAGGTCATCCACGGCCTGGTGTGGGAACTGTCATTTCATGGTGGGCCGCAAGAGCAGTTGGAGGTGTCGGAAGACCTCAAGCGCCAGGTTGCCGAGGTCGATGCCGGGACGGTCGACTTCGTGTCCGCTGACGACGTTTTCGAGCCTCTGTACAAGCCCGGATGCGACGCGCTCTTCGAAGAGCTCGGCGGTCGTTCGACTCGTGAGATCGCGGCAGCGATCCGCGACATCGAAGACGACCAGAACGCGGCCGCGTGGTTGGAGCGGGTCTTCGAGGGCGCCGTCGTGGTCAAGCCGCAGTTTCGCAATCGTTCCGGTCGCGAGTTCCGCAAGGCCTTCCGGGCGGCTGGGCGCTGACATCGTCGCCATGAAGAAGGTGGTGATCGCCGCGCAGGAGCGCATCGACGATTTCGAGCGCACGGCGATTGAGTTCTTTCGCGCTGTCCTGGGCATGGACTACGGCGAGTGCATCGTCACCGACGAAAGCCGTCTCAGCGACTTCGCCAGCTGCGGCCTGCCAGAGGACATCGCTGACACAACCCAGAGCTTGCAAGCACTTCACTCGGCGTGGGACGCGTGGGTCGTGCCGGCCATCTGCAGCCGGTATGGCCTCGCGGACCTCTCGACGACGATGCTGCTTGTCGATCTCTTTGATGCGATCGAGCGCCAGGGACCGAAACAAGTTCATTGACGCCGCTTGAACGACATCGTGCCGCACAGGCCTGTCCGTGCGAGGTCAACTCAGAATGGCTGGTACAAGCTGCCCTGAGCAAGGGAGAGAACAAGACATGGCAAGACGCGGAAGGACCAGTCCCGCCGAGGACATCATGGACCTCGTGGCGATGCTGCCGTGGTGGGTCGGCGTCGTCCTGGCATTGGCGAGCTACCTGCTGCTGCACA
>DASQFA010000467.1:0-3269 GCA_035633375.1 Rubrivivax sp. | reverse complement strand
GCTTTGCGCCGCAAGCAGCCAGCGGAGCAAGAAAGGGTGGCCGGTTGCTCGTCCGGGCCAGAGCCAGCCCCTATTCCTCGTCGTGCACCTTGTGCCGGCCCACCAGATCCTGCTGCACGGCCGGCGGCACGGCCTCGTAGTGCGACAGCTCGATGGTGTAGCGCCCCTGGCCACTGGTCATCGCGTTCAGCCGCGACTGGTAGCCGCTCAACTCCGACATCGGCACCTGGCCACGCACCACCATGGCCCGGGCCGCGCCGTTGTGCGTGCCGTTGACCTGTCCGCGCTTGGCCGACAGGTCGCCGGTAATGTCGCCCATGGCGTGATCGGGCGCGTTGATCTCGATGTGCACGATCGGCTCCAGCACGATCGGCCGCGCCGCGCGGATGGCAGCGGCGAAGGCCTTGCGAGCGGCGGTGACGAAGGCGATCTCCTTGCTGTCCACGCTGTGGTGCTTGCCGTCGTAGACGATGACGCGCACGTCCACCACCGGGTAGCCGGCGATGGCCCCGCCCGTCAGCACCTCGCGCACGCCCTTTTCCACCGCCGGCATGAACTGGCCGGGAATGGTGCCGCCCTTGACCGCATCGACGAACTCGAAGCCGGCACCACGCGGCAGCGGCTCGATGCGCAGGAAGACCTCGCCGAACTGGCCGGCGCCGCCGCTCTGCTTCTTGTGGCGGTGGTGGCCTTCGGCCGGCGCGGTGACGCTCTCGCGGTAGGCGATGCGCGGCGGGCGCGTGTCGACCTCGAACTTGTAGACCTCGCGCAGCCGCTCCAGCAGCATGCGCAGGTGCAGTTCGCCCAGGCCGTAGAGCACGGTCTCGTTGGTGGTGGCCACGTGTTCGACCTTCAGGCAAGGATCCTCGGCCACCAGCTTGCCGAGGATCTCCCACATGCGCTGTTCGTCGCCGTGGCGCTTCGGGCTGATGGCCAGGCCGTGCACCGGCACCGGAAAGTCCAGCGGCTTGAGGTGGATGTGCTCGTCTTCCGCCGCGTCGTGCAGTACCGCGTCGAAGTGCAGTTCGTCGATCTTCGCCACCGCGCAGATGTCACCGGGATAGGCGCGCTGCACTTCCACATGCTCCTTGCCCTGCAGCATGAACAGGTGTCCCACCTTGAAGGGCTTGCGGCTGTGGCCGACATAGAGCTGGCTGCCCTGCGCCACCGTGCCCTGGTGCACGCGGAAGATGCCGAGCTTGCCGACGAAAGGGTCGGCGGTGATCTTGAAGACATGCGCCAGCACATGCCGGGTGGGGTCGGGCTCGGCGTGCATCAGCACTGCGTCGGCACCCTCGCCGTTGAGGAAGTCCGGCGCATTGCCCTCACTTGGGTTGGGCAGCAGCTTGACCATCACGCCCAGCAGCTCGGCCACGCCGGCGCCGCTCTTGGCCGAGACGAAGCACACCGGGATGAGGTGGCCCTCGCGCAGCGCCTGCTCCAGCGGCGCATGCAGTTCGCCGGCATCGATGTCGCCGTCGTTCAAATAACGATCGACGAAGTCGGCATCCACCTCCACCACCTGCTCGACCAGCGCGCGGTGCGCCGCATCCACCGAGCCGAAGTCGGCAGTGCCCTGGCGGTTGTAGAAGCAGTCCACCACCTTCGTGCCGCCGGCATCGGGCAGGTTCAGCGGCAGGCATTCCTTGCCGAAGGTAGCCTGGATCTGCGCCAGCAGCCCGGGCAGATCGACCCCCGGCGCGTCGATCTTGTTGACGATGATCAGCCGGTCGAGGTGTCTGTGCGCCGCGTAATCCATCATGCGCACGGCCATCGGCTCGATGCCGTTGACGGCACTGATGACAATGGCGGCAGTCTCCACCGCTTCCAGCGCCGGCAGCGACTGGCCGACGAAATCGGGCGCACCCGGCGTGTCGATGAAGTGCACACGCGTGCCGGCGTGGTGCAGATGCATCACCGCAGCGTTCAGCGAGTGCTGCATGCGCCGCTCCAGCGGGTCGAAATCGCTGACGGTGCTGCCGCGCTCCAGTGCGCCCGGCGCGGCGATGGCGCCGGCGCGGTGCAACAGCGCTTCGGCCAGGCTGGTCTTGCCGGCGGCCGCCGGGCCGACGAGTGCGAGCGTGCGGATGGCAGCGATGTCGCTGCTGCCGTTGGGTGCTGGGCTGGGCATGAGGATCTCCTTCAGCGTCTTTGCGCTGCTAGCGTGTAGGGTCGGATGGGGCCGTCGGACAAGGCGGTCGTGGCTCGAGAGAACCCTTGCCACTGTACTAGGGCGCAGCCCGGTTTCGCGCCGCCCGCTGTCTGCTACGCTGAACATTTGCTGATGTGGCGCAATGAACCGTCTGCGCCGCGAGCATCGAACCCAGCCATGCCAGCCCACGACATCACCGCTCTCGACGCCTGTGCGCTGAGCGCCGCCATCCACCGTCGCGAGCTGTCCTGCCGCGAGCTGATGCAAGCCTGCCTGGTGCGCATCGACGCGCTGAACCCGCGGGTCAACGCGCTCGTCGGGCTGTTGCCGAACGAGGGCCTGCTGGCGCAGGCCGACGAGCGCGATGCGCTGTTGGCGCGTGGGCAGAGCATGGGCTGGATGCACGGCTTCCCGATGGCCATCAAGGAACTTTCGCCAGTCGCCGGCCTGCCGCTGAGCATGGGCTCGCCGCTGCTGGCGCGGCAGATCGCGCCGCACGACTCGCTGATGGTGGCGCGCATGAGGCGGGCTGGCGGCATCGTCATCGGCAAGAGCAACGTGCCCGAGTTCGGCCTCGGCTCGCACACCTACAACCCGGTGTTCGGCACGACGCGCAATGCCTGGGATGCCACGCGCAGCGCCGGCGGCTCCAGCGGCGGCGCGGCAGTGTCGCTGGCGCTGCAGCTGCAGCCGGTGGCCGACGGCAGCGACATGATGGGCTCGCTGCGCAACCCGGCTGCCTGGGCCAACGTCTTCGGGCTGCGGCCGAGCCGGGGCCGCGTGCCCTATAACCCGCACGCCGGCGACGGCTACGTGGCACAGCTGAGCACCGAAGGTCCGATGGGGCGCACGGTGCGCGACGTGGCCATGCTGCTGTCGGTGATGGCCGGGCACGATGCGCACCAGCCGCTGTCCATTGCCGAGGACGGCAGCGCCTTCGCCCGGCCTCTGCGGCCCGCGGCAGGCGGCCTGCGCGTCGGCTGGCTCGGCTCGCTGGGCGGCCACCTGCCTGTCGAACCCGGCATCCTGGCGCTGTGCGAGAGTGCGCTGAAGCGCTTTGAAGCGCTCGGCGCAGCGGTCGAGCCGCTGGCCCTGGGTTACCCGGCCGACGAGGTCT
>DASQFA010000466.1:0-1900 GCA_035633375.1 Rubrivivax sp. | reverse complement strand
CCAGCTCGCTGCCTGGTCGGCCATGGCGCAGCTCGATTTCGCCTGGCGCCCGGTGGCCGGCCTGGCCGGCGAGGCGCGCTATTTCCAGGTGCCGCGCCCGGGCCAGACGCTGCGGCTCGAGGCCGACCTGGAGCGCTGCGATGTCGAGGCCGTGGCCTATGGCGGCCGCGCCACGCTCGACGGCCGCCTCGCACTGGAACTGGTGGATTGTGTCGGGCCGATGTTGCCGATGAACGAGTTCGACGCCGCGCCCGCGGTGCGTGCCGATTTTGCGACCTTGCTCGGTGCCGGTGCCCCGGCCGGGCGCTTCGGCGGCGTGCCGGCGCCGCAGATCAGTGGCATCGAACAGGGCCCGGGCGAGCGCCTGCGCGCGCTGCTCAGCGTGCCCGCGGTCGATGCGGCTGCGTTCTTTGCCGATCACTTCCCGCGCCGACCGGTGTTTCCCGGCACGCTGCTGCTCGACGCGCTGGCCGCGCTGGCACTGCAGCTTGCGCAACAGGCGCCTGCCCTGCAGGCGGCGGGCACGCTCGCGCTGATCAAGGTGGCCCAGGTGAAGATCCGCTCGTTCACCGCACCCGGCACCCTGCTGCAGCTCGAGGCCGAGCTGGTCGAAGCCGACGCGCAGCGCGCACGGCTCAAGGTCTCGGCGCGTGCCGATGGCAAGGCGGTGGCCACGGCGCGCGTCGAAGTCGGCGCGCGGACGCGGGCATGAGTGCACCTCGGCGCCGTGTGGCGATCACCGGACTGGGGCTGGTCACGCCCGTCGGCAACGATGTCGCCAGCACCTGGGCGGCGCTGCTGGCCGCACGCAGTGGCGTGGCGCCGATCGCCAGCTTCGATGCCAGCGGCTTTGCGGTGCGCATCGCCGCCGAGGTCAAGGGCCTGAGCGACACGGTCGTGGCGCAGGCCGCCGGCGATCGAAAGCTGCTCAAGTTCGCCAGCCGTTCGCAGCGCTTCGCACTGGTGGCCGCGGCACAGGCCTTCGCCGATGCGGGCATCCGGCCCACGCCCGACACGGCCACGCGCTGGGGCTGCGTGGTCGGCACCGGCATGATGGGCGTGACCTACGAGGAGCTGGCCGAGGTGCAGCAGGAAGCCGCCGCGAACGGCGAGCTCGAGCCCGGCCGCCTGTTGGCGGCGCAGGGATCGGCCGCCAACCCGCTGGTCTTCTGCCGCAGCAACTCGAGCGGCGGCGCAGCGCTGCTGATGCGCGTGTTCGGCATGCGCGGCTATTCGAGCTCGGTGCATACCGCCTGCGCCTCCGGTGGCCAGGCGGTCGGCACCGCGCTGAAGCTGATCCGCCGCGGCGAAGCCGACTGTGTGCTCGCCGGCGGCTTCGATTCGATGATCAACCCGGTCGGGCTGGCGGGCTTCTGCCTGCTGAACGCGGTCTCGCCCGACAATCACAACCCGCAGGGCGCGAGCCGCCCTTTCGATGCCTCGCGCAACGGCTTCGTGCTCGGCGAAGGCGCCGGTTTCCTGGTGCTCGAGGAGTGGCAGGCGGCGCGCCGGCGCGGTGCGCGCATCTATGCCGAGCTGGCTGGCGACGGCAACTCCTTGTCGAGCTACCGCATTACCGATTCGCATCCTTCCGGAGACGGGCCGATCCAGGCCATGCGCCAGGCGATTGCCAACGCCGGCGCGCTTGTCAGCGATGTCGGCTACCTCAACGCCCACGGCACCTCGACACCGATGAACGACCGCAGCGAATGCGCCGCGGTTAACGCGGTGTTCGGCGAGCTCAAGCACCAGGTGGCGCTGAGCTCCACGAAAAGCGTGATGGGCCACCTGATCGCCGCCGCCGGCGCCGTCGAAGCCGCGGTGTGCGCGCTGGCCCTGCATCACGGCACCTTGCCGGTCAACGCCAACCTGCGCGAGCCCGATCCCGACTGCGACCTGG
>DASQFA010000465.1:0-3624 GCA_035633375.1 Rubrivivax sp. | reverse complement strand
GGCGGCAGGCAGGCCGTCGAGCGTGACGATGTGCTTGCCGTCGGCCACCCGGGCGCGCATGGCGCAGGTCGTCTTCGGCACGCCGTCGACCAGCGCCACGCAGGCGCCGCACTGGCCCTGCGGGCTGCAACCGTCCTTCAGTGAGGTGATGCCGCAGCGTTCGCGCAGCGTATGCAGGAACCACTCGTCCGCCCGCGTGTCGACCCGTTGCGCCGCTGCGTTCAATACGAACTCGATCATCATGGCTGGCTTTGCTTCCTTTTCGGCCGCATGTCGGCCGCAGGCGCATGCGCCAGGCCGGTGGCGGCTTACTCTAGCGCCCCTCGCACCTGCGACCTTGACCCAAGACAAGCAGGATGCGATGCCTTCAAGCACACCTGGACCGGCAATGAGCCTCAGCCAAGAGAACCAGTCTCAGGCGTTCACCTCGTTTTGCGAGGCCTTCTTCGGTGCGGTGCGGTGCGGTGCGGCGCGGCGCGGCGCGGCGCGGCGAAGGCGGCCGACGCGCCTGCTGCCTTGGGCCGAGCGGGACCGACGGAGCGGAATCGCTGCCGCTGACCGTCAGCTCGCGCGCATCTCTGCCAGCAGTTTCAGAAGGGCCTGCGCGGCCGGTGCCGACGATGCCGGGTTCTGCCCGGTGACGAGCAGTCCATCCGTGACGACGTGGGGCTGCCAGTCAGCCGCCTTCGAGTAGGTGCCGCCTCGTGCCTTGAGCATGTCCTCCACCAGGAAGGGCACGACCGAGCTCAGACCCACGGCACTCTCTTCCGAGTTCGAGTAGCCGGCGACGTGTCGGCCTTTCACGATCGAGGTGCCGTCCGGCCACTTCGCGTGGCGAAAGACGCCGGGTGCGTGACACACCGCAGCCACCGGTTTAGCGGCCGCCAACATTGCTTCGATCAACGCGATGGAGTGCGAATCTTCCGCCAGATCCCACAGCGGCCCGTGACCGCCTGGGTAAAAGACGGCACTGAAGGCCCCGGCCGACACGTCCGCGAGCTTCAATGAGTGCGCCAATTGCTCGGTCGCCGCTGCGTCCGCCTTCAAGCGACGCGTGGCCTCGGTCTGTGCCGCAGGCTCCTCACTCTTCGGGTCCACCGGCGGTTGTCCGCCCAGCGGACAGGCCAATGTCACCGCGGCGCCGGCATCCTTGAAGACGTAATAGGGCGCCGCGAATTCCTCCAGCCAGAAGCCTGTCTTGGCGCCGGTGTCGCCCAATCGGGCGTGTGAGGTCAGGACCATCAGGATGTTCATCGCTATTCCTTCGTTGGATGTGCAAAGGTGGATCGGACGGTATGGCATTGCGACGCTGGAACGTCGCTCGTCACTGCTTGGCGAGGCAGGGCAGCTCCTTGGCGAAGATCATCGCGCGCGCCGCGCGGTTCGACTGTGCGATGGCGAACGGAACGCCGCGTCCCGAATCGACAGGCGGCCCCCACGTCGGGCAAAGGGTCATGCGGCTCATTCACACCGGTCACCGGGCGTGGCGCGTTTCGGTGCGCCCAGGCGTTGAACCTACCGTGCGCGAACGCACAGACTCGGCCTGCCAGAGTCTCTAAGGTGCGCTTCATTGCGCAAGGCACGTGGCTTGCGAGGGTTGCACTTTGAAACCTGCAGCCACGCCACGCAAACCTCAAGAAGGAACGTCATGTCCAATCCCTGGCTGAAGAAAAATCCATTCATGAGCCTGTGGCTCAGCGCGGCAAACCGCGCGGCGGGATCGATGCACGCTCAGGCCACCGCCCAGGTCAAGCGGCAGGTGAAGGCCGCAGTGACCGAAGCGACCCGCGAGAACCTGAAGCTCTGGTCCGACGGCGCGAAGCCGGCCGCGGCGAAGGCCAAGCGCAGGCGTTGATCGACACACGCCAAGCCGCATCCGGCATCGTCGAGCCTGTACGCCGCGAACCGCTCTGCATCAAATGGCTCGCCTGAAGCGCTGGCTCGTGTGGTCGGGTACTGCATCCGCCCTGGCGTTGATCGGCGGCGTGCTCGTCTCGAACTTCATCGGCGCAGAGAAGAAGATCGAACGCCGCATCGAGCGGCTCTACACGCTAGACGATCCGCGCTTCATGAACGAGCTGGGCGTGCTGCTCGGGCCGCCGTTCGTGAACGGCACCCAGGTTCGAGCCTTGCTCAACGGTGATCAGATCTTCCCGCCGATGCTGGCGGCGATCCGCAGTGCCAAGGTGTCGATCAACTTCGAAACCTACATCTACTGGGCGGGCGACATCGGCCGCGAGTTCGCCGACGCCTTGGCCGAGCGGGCCGGCCAGGGCGTGAAGGTGCGTGTCCTGCTGGACTGGGTGGGCAGCGCGAAGATGGACGACAGCCTGCTCACGACGCTGTCGTCAGCGGGCGTCAAGGTTCACCAGTTCCATCCTCCCCACTGGTCCCATCTCGGGCGCTTGAACAACCCGACGCACCGCAAGCTGCTCATCGTCGACGGCCGCATCGGCTTCACCGGCGGTGTGGGCGTGGCGCCGCAGTGGACTGGCCACGCTCAGGACCCGGGGCATTGGCGCGACACCCACTTCGAGGTCCAGGGGCCCGTGGTCGCCCAGATGCAGTCGGTGTTCATCGACAACTGGATCAAGGTGACCGGTGACGTGCTGCACGGACCGGACTACGTCCCCACGCTGACAGCGGCAGGCCCTGGCCAGGCACAGATGTTCAGCAGTTCGCCCAGTGGCGGCAGCGAGAGCATGCAGCTGGTGTATCTGCTGGCCGTGACGGCCGCGTCCCGGTCGATCGACCTGTCGGCGGCTTACTTCGTGCCGGACGATCTGACGCTGCAGGCCCTGCTGCAAGCGATGAGGCGCGGCGTCAGGCTGCGCATCGTCGTCCCGGGCAAGCACATCGACAGCGAGACCGTGCGCAGTGCCTCACGGGCCACCTGGGGGCCCTTGCTCGCGGCGGGCGCCGTTATCGCGGAGTACGGGCCGACCATGTACCACTGCAAGGTGCTGATCGTCGACGGCCTGCTCGTCTCCGTCGGTTCGACCAACTTCGACAACCGCTCCTTCCGGCTCAATGACGAGGCCACGCTGAACGTCGTCGACCCCAGCTTCGCTGCCGCGCAGACCGCGACCTTCGAAACCGACCTCGGCTTGTCGCGCCGGGTCAGCCATGCCGAGTGGATCGACCGCCCCTTGCGCGAGCGGCTGGGCGAGGCGCTGGCATCGTTGATCGACACGCAGCTCTGAGGTCGATGGCAGTGAACGCCGCGCCCATCGGCGTGGCACCGGACCAGCATGTGGGCGGATTGCTGGGCGAGCAGCACAAGAGTCGGCTCGACCTGCGCTTGGGGCGAGAGGACCTTGCTGTACAGGGCAGATCGGGCCGGGGTACGTCGATGTACTTGGCGCCTGCTGCGCCGCATCGGTGCAGTGCGCGCCATGTCGTTCAGCTTCCTAAGCCGGCGGGTGCGATGGCCTCCACAGAACCCGCTCACCCCTGCGCGGCGCAGCCCGGACTCAGATCTTCGATGCGGCCTTGCCCGCGGCCAGCAGCACCGGGTCCCACACGGGTGAGAACGGCGGTGCGTAGGATAGGTCCATGCCGCCCAGCTCCGCCACGGTCATGTCGTTCCAAAGCGCAGTGGCGAAGACGTCGATGCGCTTGCCC
>DASQFA010000464.1:0-9931 GCA_035633375.1 Rubrivivax sp. | reverse complement strand
TGATCCTGTTTGCCCACGGCGCGCGCGATGCGCGCTGGGCCGCACCCTTCGAAGCCGTGGCCGAGCGCATCCGGCGGCAGCGCCCGTTGCTGCACCTGCGCCTGGCCTACCTGGAGTTCATGGCGCCGAATCTGCATGACGCCGGCGCGCAGCTGTGCGCGGCCGGGTGCAACTCGGTGGAGGTGCTGCCGCTCTTCCTGGGAACGGGTGGGCACCTGCGCAAGGACTTGCCGCCGATGGTGCAAGGCCTGCGCAACGAGTATCCCGCGGTGCGCTGGACCCTGCACGCCGCCGTGGGCGAACACGAGGCGGTGATGCAGGCCATGGCCAACGCCGCATTGGCGCTGCTGCCCAATGGCGCCGCAAACCCGGGGTCGGGCACGTGAACCTGCACCAGTTCCGTTTCGTGCAGGAGGCGGTGCGCCGCAACCTGAACCTGACCGAGACCGCCAAGGCACTGTTCACCTCGCAACCGGGCGTCAGCAAAGCCATCATCGAACTCGAGGAAGAGCTCGGCATCGACATCTTCGCACGCCACGGCAAACGTCTGCGACGCGTGACCGAGCCCGGGCAGGAGGTGCTGAAGGCCATCGAAATCATCCTGCGCGAGGTTGCCAACCTGAAGCGCATCGGCGACGAGTTCTCCAAGCAGGAAGCTGGCACCTTGTCGATTGCCACCACGCACACCCAGGCGCGCTATGTGCTGCCCGCGCCGGTGGCCCTGTTGCGACAGCGTTATCCGAAGGTGCAGGTGGTACTGCACCAGGGCACGCCCGATCAGGTGGCGAACATGCTGTTGTCCGAGACCGCCGACATCGGCCTGGCGACCGAATCGCTGACCGGCTTCGACGAACTGGTCACCCTGCCCTGCTACGAATGGCAGCATGCCGTCGTCGTGCCGCGCGCGCACCCGCTGGCCGCGGTGGAGCGGCCGACACTGGAACAGCTGGCCGTTGAGCCACTGGTCACCTACCACCCCACGGTGACCGGCCGCAGCCGCATCGATGCGGCCTTCGCCAAGGCGCGGCTGAAACCGCAGTTCGCGCTCGAGGCACTGGATTCCGATGTCATCAAGACCTACGTCCGCCTGGGCCTGGGCGCGGGCATCGTGGCCGAGATGGCGGTGCGCGACGAGCCCGCCGACGGCGATCTGGTGGCGCGCCCGGTGGGCCACCTGTTCGGCCAGAACGTCGCGCGCGTCGCCTTCCGCCGTGGCGCGTACCTGCGCTTGTTTGTCTACACTTTTGCCGAACTGCTGTCCGAACGGCTGACCCGCGCGCTGATACAGAAGGCGATGGGCGGTGGCGGCGACGACTACCAGATGTAAGGACCGCATGCCTCAAACCGCACACGCCCCGAGCACGCCGCGGCTCAAAAGCCGCTTGCCCCAGGTGGGCACCACCATCTTCAGCGTGATGTCGGCGCTGGCGCTCAAGCACGGCGCGGTCAACCTGGGCCAGGGCTTCCCCGACTTCGAATGCGACCCGGATCTGCTCGAGCTGGTGAATGCGGCCATGCACGAAGGCCTGAACCAGTACCCGCCGATGCCCGGCGTGGCGCCGCTGCGCGAGGCGGTGGCGCACAAGGTCGAGACGCTGTACGGGCAGCGCTACGACGCCGACACCGAAGTCACCATCACCGCCGGCGCCACCCAGGCGATCCTGACCGCGGTGCTGTGTTGCGTGCATCCCGGCGACGAAGTCATAGTGCTCGAGCCGTGCTACGACAGCTATGCGCCGAACATCGAGCTCGCCGGCGGCGTGGTCGTGCGCGTGCCGTTGACGCCGGACGGCTTTCGCCCCGACTTCGCCGCCATCGGCGCTGCCATCACGCCGCGCACCCGGGCCATGCTGGTGAACTCGCCGCACAACCCGAGCGCGACGGTCTGGACGGCCGCGGAAATGCACCAACTGGCCGAGTTGCTGGCGCCCACCGAGATCGTGCTCATTGCCGACGAGGTCTACGAGCACATGGTCTTCGACGGCGTTGCGCACATCAGCGCGGCATCGCTGCCGTCGCTGGCGGCGCGATCGTTCGTGGTCTCGAGCTTTGGCAAGACCTACCACGTCACCGGCTGGAAGATCGGTTATGTCGTGGCACCGGCCGCGTTGATGGCCGAGTTCCGTAAAGTGCACCAGTTCAACGTCTTCACCGTCAACACACCGATGCAGCATGGCTTGGCACGCTACATGGCCGAGCCGAGGCATTACCTGGAACTGCCCGCGTTCTATCAGCGCAAGCGCGATCTGTTCCGCGCCGGGCTGGCGCAGACCAAGCTGCGCATGCTGCCCAGCGAAGGCACCTACTTCCAGTGCGTCGACTACAGCCAGGTCAGCGATCTGCCCGAAGCCGGGTTCTGCGAGTGGCTGACACGCGAAGTCGGTGTCGCGGCGATTCCACTGTCGGTCTTCTTCGCCGGCGGTTTCGAGCAGAAGATCGCGCGTCTTTGTTTTGCCAAGCGCGACGAGACACTGCACAGCGCCTTGTCGCGCCTGGCCAGACTCTGAGGTCGCTGGCGCTGTTCAGCGCACGCGCCGCAGCACCGCAGTCAGCGGCCGCAGCTCGCCCGGGCGGCTGTCGGCAGCACCCGCCGGCTGGCTCAGATCGAGGTCGATCGGCGCGATGTTCCGGTCTTCGACGATTGCGCCCACCGGATCAGGCCCGGCCTGCAGGCGGTCGAAGATGGGCTGGACTGCCGTCGCCGCCATGTCACGCCCTTGAGCCAGGGGCAGCAGCACGTCCACGTCGGCACCCGCATGATCGAGTTGCCGGTGCAGATCGCGCGCCACCGAGAACAGCATGAGCATGTCGCGATAGGCCGGCAATTCGAAAAGCTCGCCGCTGCGCTTGCGCAGGAGCAGGTTCTCGAGCTCCGCCATGGCGTCCAGCGGCACATGCCAGTGGGCTTGCAGGTTTGCCAGGACCTGGGGGTATGTCTGAAGGTCGCGGCCTTGCTCGGGGTCGGCATCCCAGTGCGGTGCCACGGCGTTGAAGCGCTGGTCGAAGCGCTTGCACATGCGTTCGTAGGCCTCGCGGTCCGCACGGCGCCGATAGATCTCCAGCAGCTTCAGATAGGGCAAGGGGCTGATGCCGCCGGTGCTGCGCAAGTGCCGCATCAGCAGGTCGATGGCTGCGCCCTCCTCACCCAGCACAAGAAAAAAGTCGGCCTGTTGTTCCAGATCCATCAGCTCATCCACGCTCACCATGCGCGTCAGCGATTCCTCGACCAACGACGCGGCTGGCAGCACCTCGGTGCGATAGGCGGGTGGTGGCCCGGCGGCCTGCGTATCCGCGATACGCGCTGTGGAAAGCGGCGCCAGGGGCATTGCCTGCGATTGCGCCCGAGCTGGCGCTGCCACTTCGGAGCTCGCGTCCAATGCCCGCGTCACGCCCGGCGCTGCGGCGGCCTGCCACCAACCGGCGTGGCGCTCGCGCTGCAGCGCACGCAGGCGCATGCCCAGCCACAGCGCAAGGCAGGTCAGCACCACGACGAGTGCCGTCAGCGCCCACATCAACTGGCGCTGGTCCTCGTTCTGGGCAAGCCGCGAGCGCAATTGTTCGACGACTGCACCATGGCCTGCGGCCTCTGCACGAATATCCTGAAGGCTGCTCCCGAGTGCAAGGAACCGCGCTTCGGCCGCCGTGGCTGCTGCCTGCGTCGCGCTGGCGGCCTGCACGGCACGGGCCAGTTCGGCATCCTGCGCCGCCACGGCCCGCGTCGCCGCATTCAACAGTTCATCGGGGTCGTCGAGCTTCAGGCGGGCCGCCGCCTGTGCAAGCTGCGCCACCGGCACGGCGGTGCGTGTCGCTGCGCCCTGGCGCGGGGCGGGCGCGCGCGCCACCTCGGCCACGCTGCTGCGTGGCGGCGACCTGGCCATCTGGGTGCGGCTTGCGGCGGAGCGTGCGGCAGGCGGCGGCGCGACTTTGGCGCGCACCGACGACGCAGAGGCGGCAACCCATGGCAGCGCTTCCGCCGTCGCCACTGCAGGGACATCGGCGGCTGTCGGCGCAGGGTTTGCAAAAACCACGAACTGCCGCGACACCGCACCGCTGCAACCGACCGACAGGCTGACGGCGACCAGCGGCTCCTGCACCACCACCGTGCTGCGGATGCGCACGCGCGTGCCGTCGGGCCCATGGCCCGTGCGCTCCAACTCAGCCTGTACGGCGGCCCTTGGCAGGCGCCGATCACCGACGCTGACCTCGGCCTGCAGGCAAGCCGGGGACAGGCTTTCACCGGGGTCCAGGCGCAGCGGCACGACGAGGTCGAGCGCGCGTCCGAGAATGACCGAATCTGGCACGCGGCCAAAACCCAGCGCCAGCGCATGCGGTACCGACGCGAGTCCGCATAAGGCGAGGACCGCCGTTCTCAGATGCCGCTTGTACATGCGTCGGTGTTCGTCGTGCCTCGGCTTTGCAAATCACTCTAGCACGCGCAGTTACAAATTCCGGCCCCGGCAAGGCGCGCACAGTGTGCAGCAGCGCACGGTTACGATAAGCGCTCGCCTGGTCCGGATTCCGCTTACCGCCTCGCCCCGCCCAACCTCGGCAACGCCATGAACGCCTCGACCCTGAGTGTCGAAGAACGCCGGAACATCGAGTCCGGTGCCTGGTTCTCGAAACTCTCGCTACCCTTGCGCGAAGCCATTCTTTCGCGTGCCCTGGTACGCCGGCTGAAAGACGGTGCACCGCTGTCGTCGCGTGGCGCTGCGGCCGAAGAGTGGTGCGGCGTGGCGCTGGGTGCGGTGCGCATCAGCTCGGTGTCGCTGTCGGGCAAGCAGATCACGCTGACCTATGCCGAACCGGGCGTGTGGTTCGGCGATATCGCGCTGTTCGACGGCCTGCCACGCACGCACGATGCAGATGCCCACGGCCAGACCACCTTGCTGGCAGTGCGCAAGCCCGACTTCAAGGAGCTGCTGTCGCTGCACGTGGAGCTGTACGAGGCCCTGCTGCGCCTGAACTGCCGGCGCCTGCGGCTGATGTTCAACCAGTTCGAGGATCTGAACACGCGCCCGCTGCAGGCCCGCCTGGCCAAGCAGATCATCCTGCTGGCCAAGAGCTACGGCATCGCCCAGGGCGAAGAAATCCGCATCGGCCTGCAGCTGGCCCAGGAAGACCTGGCACAGATGTTGGGCGCGTCGCGCCAGCGCGTCAACCAGGAGCTGAAGGGTTTCGAGCGCGAAGGCGCCGTGCGCGTCGAACCCACTCGACTGGTGGTGCTGTCACGCGACAAGTTGCTGCACATCGCCGAGCGTTGAGTCCCGGGCGCGCCGCGCATCAGGCATCGAGGATGAATCACATGGACCACTTCCTGGGCACCAAGCCGATGACCGGCACGCATGCCTTCGACACTGCGGCGCTGCAGGCCTATCTCGAGGCCCACCTGCCCGGCTTTGCCGGACCGCTCAGCGTGGAACAGTTCAAGGGCGGGCAGTCCAACCCGACCTACAAGCTGATCACGCCGCAGGCTGCGTACGCCATGCGCTCCAAGCCCGGCGCGGCGGCGAAGCTGCTGCCCTCGGCGCATGCGGTGGAGCGCGAGTTCAGGGTCATGGGCGCTCTGGCCGGCAGCCAGGTGCCGGTGCCGCGCATGCACCTGCTGTGCGAGGACGAGTCGGTCATCGGCCGGGCCTTCTACGTGATGCAGTTCGTGCAGGGGCGCGTGCTCTGGGATCAGTCGCTGCCCGGTCTGACGTGCGCACAGCGCGGCGCGATCTACGACGAGATGAACCGCGTCATCGCCGCCCTGCACAAGCTGGACGTCGGCGCGCTCGGACTGGCGGATTTCGGCCGGCCGGGCAACTATTTCGAGCGCCAGATCGCGCGCTGGAGCAAGCAGTACCAGGCCTCGGTGACCGGGCCCAACGCGGCCATGGACCGGCTCATCGACTGGCTGCCGCAGAACATCCCGCCCAGCGCGCGCGACGATTCGATGATCTCCGTGGTGCATGGCGACTACCGCCTCGACAACCTGATCTTCCACGCCACCGAGCCCCGCGTGCTGGCAGTGCTGGACTGGGAGCTTTCCACCGTGGGCCACGCCCTGGCCGATTTCAGCTACCACTGCATGTCCTGGCACATCCCGCCCGGCACCTTCCGCGGCATTGGCGGGCTGGACCATGCGGCACTGGGCATCCCCACGGAGGCCGACTACGTGCGCCGCTATTGCGAACGCAGCGGTCGCGGCAGCCCGGCAGCGCTGATGGCCGACTGGAACTTCTACCTGGCCTACAACCTGTTTCGCATCGCCGCCATCGTGCAGGGCATCGCCAAGCGGGTCGAGGCCGGCACGGCGGCCAGCGAGCAGGCGCGCCAATCCGGCGCAGGGGCCAAGCCGCTGGCCGAGCTGGGCTGGGGCTTCGCGCAGGCGGGCCGCGCAGCCTGATCTACGGCCGCAAGGTCGAGGCCGAGAACATGCTGGGCTGGGTGCTGGGCGTGCCCTGCTCCACATAGTCGACGGACACGCGCTGGGCTTCCTGCAACGCACATTCGAACAGGCGCACCCAGGCCCCGAGGCTGCCTGCGTCGGCATTGGGCAATGCCGTGCGCAGGCTCAGGCGGCGCCGGCCGATCATCAGCACCAGCGGGCGCGCGGCATCCGTCGGCAGCGCCGAAAGGGCTCGAGACAAGTCACCGCTCAGCCATTGCTGCAGCCATGGCTTGAAGCTGGACAGGGCGGCATAGCCTTCGCGCAGGGTCTTCAGCTCGGCACCGGTCAGCTTCGGAAACATCACCAGCCAGCGCATCTCGGGCGGCGTGGTCGTGTCGATGCGCGTTTGCACGCCTTCGACGTACTGCTCGAAGACGGACATTTCCATCGACTCCATCAACTCGCGGTTCAGCACCATGGCTTGCAGTTCCCTGGGCACCGACAGCTCGGCACGCAGACGCAGCTCCTGGCCCGTGATGTAGGGGCGCTGCGAAGGCCCCCACTCGAGGCGCCAGGTCGTGGCGCCGGTGCGGCCATCGATGACGAAGCCATCGATTTCGCGCACGCCCCGCAAGGCCCACTGTTGCGACTGCGCCCAGCTGGAAAGCTCACCCCAGCCATGGGTTTCGGGTGGCGTCGCGCCGAGCCAGCGTTTGATCGAATCGAGCATGGTTTAGAGTCGGTTGCCGCGTGAAACAGGTCACGCGCAGAAGGGGCAATGATGATCGAGGTCTATTCCTGGCCCACCCCGAACGGCCACAAGGTGCATGTCATGCTGGAGGAGTGCGCCCTGCCCTACAAGGCCATTGCGGTGGATATCGGCAGTGGCGACCAGTTCCGAAGTGATTTCTTGGCGATCAGCCCGAACAACAAGATCCCCGCCATCGTCGATCCCGACGGCCCCGACGGCGAGCCGATCTCGCTCTTCGAATCGGGGGCGATCCTGCTGTACCTGGCGGCCAAGAGCGGCCGCTTCATGCCGCAATCCACACGCGACAAGTACGAAGTCTTGCAGTGGCTGATGTTCCAGATGGGCGGCGTCGGGCCGATGCTGGGCCAGGCGCACCATTTCCGCATCTATGCGCCGCAGAAGATTGCCTACGCGGTGGACCGCTACACCAACGAAGCCCGGCGCCTGTACGGCGTGATGAACAAGCGCCTGGCCAGGAGCAAGTATCTGGGGGGTGCCGAATATTCGATCGCCGACATCGCCGTCTTTCCGTGGCTGCGCTCCTGGAAGAACCAGGGCATCAACTGGGACGACCATCCGCACCTGAAGGGCTGGTTCGACGAAATCGGCGCCCGACCGGCGGTGCAGCGCGGCGTGGAGGTATTGGCCGGGCTGCGCAAGCCGCTGTCCGACGACAAGGCCCGCGAGGCGCTGTTCGGCGAACAGCAGTACAAGCTGCGTTGATGCGTCGCGCGGCATGTGCACCGTGCTGCCTAGAATCCTGCGTTCGCTCACGCTGCCCGTAGCTCAACTGGATAGAGCACCAGCCTTCTAAGCTGGGGGTCGGGGGTTCGAGTCCCTCCGGGCAGGCCAAGGAATCCTTTCACAACATCCCACAGCGTCCCACAAGAGCACGATTTCATAGGTAAATCGGCATAGAGTCGGCTCACAGCGATTCATGACGTCCTCTTGCATCGATGGGGAACAAGGGGTACAAAATGGGGAACAAAGCTTACGAAGCGCCTTTTCGGCCCGTTTGTTCCCCATGCTCACCGACACCGCCTGCGAAAACGCCCACTGCCCGGTCGACAAGTCGCGCATCCGCTTGAGCGATGGCGGCGGGCTTTATCTGGAGGTCGCCCCCAACGGCTCCAAGCGCTGGTTCTGGAAGTATCTGTTCGCCGGCAGGGAGAAGCGTCTCGCCCTGGGCAACTACATGGAACCGGGGTCGAAGACTGTGCGTGCAGGCCTCAAGGAAGCCCGGCGGGCGCGCGACGATGCTCGGAAGCTGCAGCAGGCCGGCACCGATCCGGCGCAGCGCCGACAACTCGACAAGCTGGAGCGCAAGGCCCAGCACGGCACAACCTTCGATACGGTGGCCCGGGAATTCCACGAGACCAAGGTTGCAAGCTTGAGCCCCAGGTACGCGGCGCGTTGGCTGGAACGGATGGAGAAGGACCTCTTTCCATGGATCGGTTCGCTTCCGCTGGCCGACATCACTGCACCGCTCCTCCTTCGGACATTGCGCAGGATCGAGGAACGTGGCGCACACGAAACGGCCCACACGCTGCGGCAAACCGCGGGTCAGGTGTTCCGCTTTGGCATTGCCACCGGACGCTGCGAGCGAAACCCGGCACCGGATCTGCATGGTGCCCTGAAGCCTATCCAGGTCAAGCACATGGCAGCAGTGCTCGAACCACAGCAGGCCGGCGCCCTAATGCGGTCCATCGCCAACTACGAAGGCCAGCCCAGTACCCGAGCTGCGCTGACGCTGGCGGCGCTGCTGTTTCAGCGGCCAGGCAACATCCGCGCGATGGAGTGGGCCGAAATCGACTTGGACGCTGCCCTGTGGACGATCCCGGCGGCAAAGATGAAGCGTACCGTGCACGGCAAGACCAACGGCCGACCTCACCTGGTGCCGCTTGCGCACCAGGCCATGCACATCTTGACGGAGATTCAACCCCTCACCGGACGTGGCTGCTACGTGTTTCCCAGTCTGCTGAGTGGCGAGCGGCCAATGAGCGAGAACACTCTACGGACCGCGCTGCGCAGGATGGGCTACACGAATGACGACATGACGCCTCACGGCTTCCGAGCCATGGCGCGCACCATCATGGTCGAGAAGCTCAATGTATCGCCCGAGGTCATCGAGGCCCAGCTTGCCCACGGCAAGTCCGGGCCGCTCGGCTCAGCCTACGACCGCGCGGAGTTCATGGACCAGCGGCGAGCCATGATGACCAAATGGGCTGATTACCTCGATGAACTTCGGGTCGGCGCGAAGGTCGTGCCGTTCAGAGCAGCCTAGGCCGGTTGGCAACCGTACGGCAGCCTCCAGGCCCGCATACACCTCGCGGTACGCCCGCGGGATGCTCAGTCAGGCCCTCGGACTCCGTAGGCAGTCGATGGTTGACACCATGTTTGCGCCGGCCTGCGTGCGACGCGGCAGAGGCCTACGGCGCCACTGCAGGGCGGTGAATCATCGTCCAAGGTATACCGCGGCAATCTGTTCGCGCTCGTGTCCCAGCTCGCGCGAGATAGCAAGCCGTGCCTGCCTGTCGATCGCCTTCTGCTCGGGGCTCAATTGCTTGCTGGTCGGACCGCCTGCAGCGGGCGACTTCCAGCCTGTCAGGTCTGCATACCTCGCCTGCGCGTAGCCGTGTCGCAGACCATGGACGCGGTCGATACCGGCGCGCGCCGTCTGCGCCTTGAAGCGATTGAGCTGGTCCTTGTAGGACATCTCGGCAGGGATCAGGCTGCCGGCGCCGGCGAGCTGCTTGGCTTGCCCCAACAACTCGCGCTGCGCCTCGGTGCGAATCGGAATGTCGCGC
>DASQFA010000463.1:0-7652 GCA_035633375.1 Rubrivivax sp. | reverse complement strand
GGCCTGCACCGCTGGATGACCGAGCAATTTGACAAGCGTCTGATCGAACCCAACTCCGGCCTGGGTGGGGCGCTGCGCTACATGCTCAACCATTGGAGCGGGCTCACGCTCTTCCTGCGTCAGGCCGGCGCACCACTTGATAACAACCTATGCGAGAGGCTTCTCAAGCGGGCGATCAGGCATAGGCGCAATTCGATGTTCTTCAAGACTCAATACGGCGCCGAGGTCGGTGACATCTACATGACCCTGATCAGCACCTGCGAGCTCTGCGGCGTCAACCCGTTCGGGTGTCTACAGGCACTGCAGATCCATTGCACGCACGTCATAGCCACGCCAGCGCTGTGGCTGCCGTGGAACTACCACGAACAACTGGGCCGCGCGGCGTGAGCCGCGGAGCCAGACCAGGGCTCGCTTCTACGCCGCCAGGCTCAACGGGCGCCACGCCGGCGCGGCGTGAGCCCGCGCCGGATCACCCCCCATGAGCAGCAGCTGCAACTCGCAGGCCTCGAGCGCCCGGCTCGGCGTCGCCGCGTCGGGCCAGAACGCGAACCGGCCGCTCGAAAGACGCTTCTGACAAAGCCAAAAGCCTTGGCCGTCATAAACCAAAATCTTGATCGCGGTTGGCGGCCCTCCCGATCGCAAGGCGGTCATCGCGGTACTTCGCGAAGTCCGCCCCGCGAAGGTTGGCGAGGAAGTAGTGCGCCAGGTCCTGGCGCAGCCAGTGGCGGATTCGCTGGTAGTCCTGTTCTGGGTGCGACTTGCCGACCGAGATCTCACGCTCGTAGCGACCCAGCGCTTCAGCGAGCGTGGTCTTCTCCGACTCGACGCGAGAAACGAAGATGCCGCGGTCCATCTCGGACTCCATGGCGCGTGACCACGCCTCGGCTTCCGCGCGGGTGTCGAAGGTGCGGTACTGCGGCGGGTAGCCCCGCCGGACGATCTGTGCGCGCCAGTATCGACCGCGCTTGGAAATGCTTGCCATGTTGACTGACCTCCTTGGTGATTGGTCATCAGTCTTTGGCAGTGGCAAATCTGTGGCAAACACTCGTTTTGGAGGGTGTTCACCAGCAAAAAAGGACCTGCACTCTCGTGCAAGTCCTTGTTTTACTTCGGCTTTCTTTGGCTCCCCGACCTGGGCTCGAACCAGGGACCTACGGATTAACAGCCACATCCGGAAGGTCGAAGAAGGTGGTCTAAGTTGTTGATTCGGCTAACTAATCATGCGATTTTGAGGGGTAACTTTTGTGCCGTAAATGGCCTTCCGGAGGCCTGTTTTTCAGGATTCACGGCACGTTTTCGTCACAGTGGCGAGGCCCGGCATTTCGACACAGAAGGCGGTTGGTCAAGCAGCGGGAAGGCCCACCAGAAAGCGCTCGGCGCGAGCGGCGGCGTCCTCGAAGGTCGGCCTGTATTTCAGTACGTCGATGGCGTCGAACTGCGCCTTGAGCACAGCAGCGCGGGTTGAAAGCTGATCGATGAAGGCCTTCCGATGTCGGACGAGGAATCGGCCAGCCGTGCGCAGGGATTCCGGCTCCCGCTCGATCACCAGCGACAGGTCAAACAGATCGCGTGCGTTCACCTGGTCGCCACGGTGCCAGAGCTTCTTGGCAACGATCTCCGCAGCTGTCTCGACGTGAACCGATCGACGCTGAAGTGACCAGGTCTCGAACGGGGTGGCCGTCAAGTTGGGGGAGGCGACGAAGTCGATCTCGCCTTCCGGACGGATGAGCTTCACGAAGCCGGCGCCCTCCACGTAGTCGGCCGAGATGGCTTCGGCGACTTCGCTGAGTCTGGGCGACACATATCCCAGGTACTGCGGATCGGGAACGAAGATGTCGATGTCCTTGCTTCGACGATGCCGGTAGCGAAGCATCAGCACCGTGCCGCCGCCAAACGTCCAGTAGGGATCGTCGATGCCGTGTGCTCTGATCTCGTCGATCAGATGCAAGGCGTGGACGAGCAGGCCCTGCCATGGGCCCGGTTGCAGCCTGCGAGGGCGACCACCCGTGCTCAACGACAAGCTCGCTGGTTTCAGGCCCATACCCGCCGCGGCGAATGGACCTCGCTCGCCCACCTCACGACGTGCTGCCAGATGCGCTTCGGCGGGACGCGACTGCGCTTGGCGGCCTCTTCAACGGCCGACACGACCAGGGGCAGCGGGGCCTCGTCCAGGAAGGTGGCCACGTGGGGCAACAACGAAGGGGGCACCTCGCCAGTCGCAAGAGCCTTGGCCAGCTGACCGGCATCGAGTTGAGACTTGTAGCTCACGCTTGCTGTGCGGCTGGCCATGAGCAGGCCGCGATGGGGCATGGCGCGCGGCTGAGCGTCGAACGTCAGGCCCACCAGTTCCAGCAACCGTGCCAGCTTGGTCACGCCAAGATCGACCAGCGTTCCGGATTCGAGCTGATTGATCGTGGCCCGTGACAGTCCGGCCATCTTTGCGAGACGATCCTGCGAGAGACCCAGTGTGTCCCGGCGCTCGCGCACGAGCTTTCCGATCTCTTGAAGGTTCATGGTGGCGTTCGCTTGGAATGGCTGCCTAGTTTGTCAAATATACTCGACAAAATTGTGGCGTCCTCCCACCAGCAACCGTTAAGGCGAGAGTCCTTCGATGAGCAAGCCAGCAGCGCGCCGAGAAAACGAGGCGCCGCCAGAGGTTCAGCCGCCGACGTGGCCTGATGAATGGGTCCGTGCACTGAGCGACGCGTCACTCAGGCAGTCCAGCAGCGCAGCCATCTTCCAGCGTGGAAAGGCCTACGCCACGTCGGGCGCGGTGGAAGTGGTGAATGAGGACCCGATGCCCGAACCGGCCTTGCACGCCCAGGTCAGCGGAACGGAAACCTACACCACCGAAGTCTGGATCGAGGACGATGCCGTTGCAGGCAGTTGCGACTGCCCGAACGCCGATGACGGTTGGTTCTGCAAGCACCAGGTCGCTGTCGCCCTGGTCTGGCGCGACCGGCTGGCCGGTCATGCTGTGCCCAGTGACGGATCGGCACCCAAGCCCGTGTCCGGCGGCGTCAAGCGTGCCCGCACCGCAGAAGAGAAACGCCAAGCCCTGCACGACTTCCTGCACGGCCAAGAGGTGGCTACTTTGGCCGACAAGTTGCTCGAGTTCGCGGACCGCGATCACGACATCGCCCGCGAGCTGCAGCAATGGCGCAAGGCCAGCGAGCTGAGCAACGATCCGGCCGAGCTCAAGACCTTGGTCAACGAGATGCTGGCGCCCGGGCGAGGATTCATCGCCTGGGACGAAAGCGCCAGCTACGTGCGGCGCGCCGAAGCCGTGTTGCCCCTGCTGGAGCAGGCGAGAAGGCGCGATGCCGGCGCGGCTGCGACGCTGAGCCTGCACGCCCTGCGTCGCACCTGGGGTGTTCTGCAACAGGCGGACGATTCCGACGGCGAGATCGGGGGCCTGTGCCAGGCGATCGGTGCCGAGTGGGTGTTGTCGTTGAAGGCCGCGGGGCCGCAGATGGCCAGCTTCGGCGACGCCTACTTGCAGGTTCAGCTCGACGACCCGTTCGGCTGCTTCGACGCCGCCGCTGCCGAGGCTGCCATCGGCGAGCCCGCGATGACGCGCTACCGAAGCGCCATCGCCGAACGCTGGCGGCGGGCCAAGGATGCCGTGCTGGCCCTGAAAGCCGAGCAGGCTGCCAAGGTCGCCAACCGCAAGGGGCGCGCGCCGGTCTATGAACGGACATCCGAGCGCGACCTGAGCCTGTGGACCCTCGAGCGCCTGCATCTGGCGCAGTTGGAGGCCACGGGCCAGGTGGACGAGGCACTGGCGGTGCTGCGCGAGGACTTGTCGGATGCGCACGCGCACAGCAAGGTGGTCAGCTACCTGGAGGGTCACGGCCGTTTCCGCGAGGCGTTTGCCCAGGCCGAGCAAGGCAGCAAGTTGTTCCCTGATGACTGGCGCCTGCAGGACGATCTCCTGCGGTGCTACGAGCGGGACGGCTGGACCTCGGAGGCGCTGGCGATGCGGCGTCAGCAGTTCGAGCGCAGCCCGGGGGTGGAGCGCTACCAGTTGGTGCTCAAGGCGGGCCTGGCGGCTGACCAAGATGTGGTCGCATTGAGGCAGTCGTTGATCGACTTCCTGGCAGGGCTGGAATTGAAGGCGATGAGTCGGCCGCCGTATTCGGCACGCTATGGTTCTGCGGCGGTGCCGACCGGTGAGCGCGATGTGTCGCTGCGTGCCGAGGTGCTTTGTGCCGAGCGTCGTTGGAGCGAGGCCTGTGCGCTGGTGCAGCCGCCGGCGGTGTGCCGTGACGGGGTGCTGAGCCAGATCGCCCGGCACCTGCCGCCCGACCAAGGGGATCAGGCGCTGTTGCTGTTGCTGCGCGTGTTCAACAGCGCCATGCGGCGGTCCAGCAGCCCTTATCGCGACGAACTGGCGATGGTCGACGAGATCGGCCGGCGCTTGGACCCCGCCAGGCGCACCGCCTGGCTTGCGCAGCTGCGCACGGAGTTCAAGGCCAAGCGGAACTTCATTCGGGACTTGCCTGAGCGCTGAGCGCCCCGGGCGCACGCGCCCGACACGAAAGTGAAGTGAGACGGCCGACAGCGGGACAAGCTAGCAAGCACAGCCGGCTTGGTCATGTCGCCGCGTTGCAGATGTGTGGCGTCACCGAGTCCAGTTTGATTTGAGTCATGTGCTACCCAATGTGAGGGTTTGCGAGTATCCATGAGCTCGTTCTTGGATCATGAGCATTGACACCGAGGTTCACAGTGTGTACTCTAATACCCGCAAAAACAGATTACGGGCATCGAAATGCCAACTTCGACGGCGCCTCCACTGGAGGTCACGGCAGCAGTACAGCAACTCGGCCAGAACATCCGCGTGGCGCGCATTCGCCGGCGCGTGAGCCAGGAAGAACTCGCGCAGGCCTGCGGCATCACCCGCAAGACGCTCTATGCCCTGGAGAAGGGCGGCACCGCCAGTACCCTGGGCACCGTCTTCATGGTGCTCTGGAAGCTCGGGCTGCTCAGCACGGCAGCCACGCTGGCCGACCCTGACACCGACGAGCATGGCCGCATCCTCGAAGCGGCGCGCCGGCCGCAGCGTGCGCGGCAGTCCGCTGTCGTCGACAACGACTTCTGATCATGGCCGCCGATGAACAGCTCTGCTACGTGTACGTCCAGCTCCCGGGCACCGTGAAGACGGTGCCCTGCGCGTCGCTGAAGGTGCGCAGCATCGGCGCCGGTGCGTACGAGGGTACGTTCACCTATGGCCGGCGCTACCTGGAACGGCCGGCCGTCGTGGCACTCGATCCCTACCACCTGCCGCTGTCGACAAGACCGATGCGGTTCACGAAGCTGAAGGGCATCCCCGGCGCCGTGCGCGACGCCAGCCCTGACGCCTGGGGGCGTCGCGTGATCCAGGCCAAGCTGCAACGCCAGGAAGCCGAGATCCAGGAGATCGAGTACCTCTTGAACGGCCCCGACGATGGCGCCGGCAACCTCAGCTTCGAGCGTAGCCCGCAACCGCCGGCACCCGGGCGACCTTTCAACCGCACGCATCAGCTCGCAGCGCTGATCGACGCGGCGCACAGGCTGGAGGAAGACGGCCGCCTGCCGCACGAAGTGCTTGAATCGCTCGAACCCGGCACCAGCATGGGCGGCGCCAGGCCCAAGGTCACGGTCGAGGACGAGCAAAAAATCTGGCTCGCGAAACTGCCCGAGCGGGGGGACCGGCACAACGTGCAGCGAATCGAGTACGCCACGCTCGAACTGGCGCGAGCGGCAGGGCTTCGTGTCTGCCAGGCCCGCCTCGAACGCGTCGGAACAAGCGACGTGCTCATGCTGGGACGCTTCGATCGCGAGTGGAGCCCCCAGGCCAAGACGTACGTGCGCCACGGCCTCGTGTCGGGGTTGACGGTGCTCGACGCCGAGGACGGCTACCTCGGGCATGAGCGCTGGTCCTATCCGCTGCTCGCCGACGAACTTCGTCGCTGGTCGGTCAAACCCGCCGAGGATCGTCGCGAGCTGTACCGGCGCATGGTCTTCAATGCGATGGTCACCAACAACGACGACCACCCCCGCAACCACGCGCTGCTGCACACCACCGCCGGCTGGCGCTTGAGCCCGGCCTACGACATCCTGCCAGTCGCGATGGTGTCCGTCGAACGCCGAGACCTGGCGCTGGAGGTCGGTCGATTCGGCCGTGCCGCCAGCCTCTACAACCTTCTGTCGCAGTGCGAAGCCTTTGGCCTGGGCGGGGAAGAGGCGCGGTCGCTGATCGACGACATGTTGGCCGTCGTGCGCGGATGGCGAGAGTTCTTCACCGAGCGCGGTGTCGATGCAATGGGTATCAAGATGCTGGAGCAGGCGATGCTGCCGGAGTGCTTTTTCCGACAGGAGCCACCTGCGCCTGTATGAGGGACGAGGTCGGCAAAAGGGCGTGACTGGACTGGGCGTTCCCCGAGCGACGCTGGCGATCAGCGCAAGGTCGAAACCTTTGTGCCTGCGACCTGCTTCATCTGCTCGCGCAGTGCCTTCCGACCTGTGCTGTTTGTCGCACGCCAAGCCTTCAACGCAAGGTCCAGGAAGGCCTTCTCGGCAGGCGCCACCGAGTCGCTCTCGCGAGCTTCGTCGAGCCACCCTGTCGGCTTGCCATGGTGCTGTTCGACCTGCCGGGCCAACTTGTCGCCGATCGGCCGCGACGACTTGATCTGGCTCCACATGCTGGGCGAGATCTGCAAGGTTGCTGCGAAGGTCTGCTCCAGCCCCTTCGGAGAGGCCCCTGATGCGAGCGCCTTCTCGGCGTAGGCCTGGAAGAGCGCCAGGGCGTTCTGTCTTCTGGTGATGGTCGGGTTGGCCACTTGTTGTGCGCAATGCAACGAGTTCAGACAACATTTTCGCAGGGGGTTGACGGCAGGGTAAAGACTATTTACAGTCCGCCACCTCTGCTCATCGAGCACAACTTTCTTCAAAGAGCTTCATCGTGAAAACCAGGCACGTCATCAGAACCAACCGACCCATGAAGGGTCTGGTCGCGTTCGTGCGCGCCGTGGCGATGGGGTCGCTGGGCGCATGCGACGCCGCCTTGCATCAGGCCTATCCGACGAGTTGCCCAGTTGGCCAATCCTTTGGTGGCTGGCAGCTTGATCGGGACGAGGACCGAATGCATCCGGGAGAGGGCAGCGCGTAGACGCGCACCCTCCAAGCTCTGTACGCAGAGGCCCGGATTCCGAAAGGATCCGGGCCTTTTTCTTTTCTGACTTCAACCGGCCTGCGCATCGGCGCAGGCCCGCGATCGATGGATCGCACCACCGGCGACGGTGGACGCTCTTTAACAACTTGCTGCGAGGCGACATCGGTACTGGCCGATGGAGTGCCTCGCAACTTTTGCGGATGTAGCTCAGCAGGCAGAGCGCGACCACGCCATGGTCGAGGCCACGAGTTCGAGACTCGTCATCCGCTCCACTTCGGGTGTGTCCTTTCACTCCGCGGCCGCGTGACATGGTGTTGGCGGTGCGGGATGTGCGCGACCCTTGGCCAGGCCACGTGCAGCGAGACACCACATCCGACGGGATGCTCGCGCTTGGGCACAGCCGAAGTGGATCTCCATCGCCCTCGTAGCTCAGCAGGCAGAGCAGCCGCCTTGTAAGCGGCAGGCCGCGCGTTCGAACCGTCGCCGAGGGCACCACCAG
>DASQFA010000462.1:0-7240 GCA_035633375.1 Rubrivivax sp. | reverse complement strand
AGACCGCGATGCAGCCCTTTGCCGGCGACCTGTTCAAGGGCATGCTTGCCTTCTTCCTGCTCGACATGGGTTTGCTGGCGGCGCGCAACATGGGGCAGCTGCGCGGGCAATCGCCGTGGCTGCTGGTGTATGCCATCGTCGGGCCGCTGGCGCACGCGCTGATCGCACTGGCACTGTGCGCCGTGGCCGGCGTGAGCGCGGGCAACTCCGCGCTGTTGATGGTGCTGGCCGCGAGTGCGTCCTATATCGCCGTGCCGGCGGTCATCCGCCATGCCATCCCCGAGGCGAACCCGTCGCTGTACTTCGGCATGTCGCTGGGCCTGACCTTCCCGTTCAACATCCTGCTCGGCATCCCGCTGTATGTCCATGTGGCGCATCGGTTTCTGGCCTGAACGCCAGCGCGCCGACGCACGGCCGGCCAGACTCTCCGGCATGAAGACATCGATGCGCATGACACGCCGCGGGCTGTGCCTGGCGCTGGTCCCAGGCCTGTGGCCGGGCCGGGCTGGGGCGGCCGACCCGAGCGGGGAACAGGCCGCCTGGTCGGCGCTGCGCGCGGGTGCCATCGTGCTGTTCCGCCATGCCAATGCGCCCGGCATTGGCGATCCGCCGGGCATGCGGCTGGGCGACTGCAGCACGCAGCGCAATCTGAACGGCAGCGGCCGCGTGCAGGCACGGGGCATGGGCGGGCGCCTGCGCCAAGAGGGCGTGAAGGTCGGCGCGGTGTGGACCTCGCGCTGGTGCCGCACCCGCGAAACGGCGGAACTGATGGCCGTCGGGCCGGTGCGCAATGTCAGCGCCTTCAACTCCTTCTTCGACGACCGCCGTTCGGAGCGAGCCAAGACCCACTCTGCGCGCCAGTTGCTGCTGGGCTGGCGCGGACCCGGCAGCGTGGTGGTGGTGACACATCAGGTGAACATCACTGCCCTCACCGGCGTGACGCCCGAATCCGGCGAGGGCGTGGTGCTGCGCCCCCAGGGCAACGAACTCGTGCTCGTCGGCCGCGTCATGCCCTGATGCGGATGGGCGTTCAGCAAGGAATGGAGCGCTGCGAAGCCGTCAGGGCTCAGCTCACCAGTCCGCCGACTGCCTGGTGTGCAACCTCCATGCCTTGTTCGACGATGCGTGACTTCCAGGCGTCGGTGTCGGTGTAGAAGGCGTCGCGGAGCTGCTGCTTGATCTGCAACCGCTGCGCATCGGGCGCGTCGGGGTGGTTCTCCAGCCACTGGTCGGCGCGCAGCGCGTCGATGACCTGCTCGAAAGGTAATGTGCCGTACTCCATGGCGATGCCGGTGTACTCGGCCTGCACGCATTCCTGGCCGGCGGCCGCCCACATCAGGCCGGTGAGCAGCGCCGATTCGGAGGATCCGTCGTACATCGAGGTCACCTGCTTGCCCCACCAGCCCTGAGCGCGCTGCAATGCCGCGGCGTCGTAGGGCCCGGCGAAGATGCGCTCGCCGTGGCCGCTGGGCCCCAGCCCGGTGTGCAGGTCGATCCAGACCAGCCGCGCGCAGCGCCTGCCGTGGTCGCGTAGCACGTGGCGCAAGGTCTGGTGGCTCCAGGTCGGGTTGCGCCCGCCATAGAACAGGCCTTGCGGATGCTCGTACTGCCCACCCGAGACCACCTTCTGCAGGGCCTTGGCGCCGTGCGCAGCGACAAACGCGGCCAGGCCGGCCTGCACCGCGGGTGTCGGCGGCCAGGCGCTGGGCACGATCAGGTGGGCCAGCTCGTCATAGGCGTCGTTGCGCGGCAGCGGAAGGGCAAAGTCCTGGAAGTTGCGGTTCAGGTCGACGTTCTCGTGCGTGGTGCGGCGCAGCCAAGAGAAGCCGTAGGGATTGAGCGCATGGAGGTAGAGCACGGCCACGCCGGCCTTTGCGGCCGCGGCATGCCAGTGCGCATCGGCCAGCAGCGCGTTCTGCACACCCGAGCCGCAGTAGCCTTCGACGCCATGGCAGGCACTGCTGAGGATGAGCACGGCGCGGGCATCGGCCGCGCCGAAGCGCGCCACATCCATGGCCAGCAGCTCGCCGTCGCGGCCGAGCAGCGGATGGGGGTGCGCCACCGCGTCCAGGCCGGCAGCCTGGGCCGCGGCCAGGAACTTGCGCCGCGCCTCGGCGTAGCTTTGGGCAAAGTACTGGGCGGCGCTCATCGCAGCCGCTTCAACGCGCGCTGGCGAGCCACTTTTCGGCCAGACGCACCCAGGCGGTGGCGCCCAGCGGAATCAGGTCGTCGTTGAAGTCGTAGCTCGGGTTGTGCAGCATGCACGGCCCCATGCCGTGCCCGCCCTCGCGGTGCGTGCCGTCGCCGTTGCCGATGAGGAAGTAGCAGCCCGGCTTGGCCTGCAGGAAATAGCTGAAGTCCTCGGAGCCCATCGTCGGCTCGAAATCGAGCACGTTGTCGGCGCCCACCACCTCGCCGAGCAGCGTGCGCGCGAACTCGGTCTCCGCGGCGTGGTTGACCGTGGCCGGATAGTTGCGCCGGAACTCGAACTCGCAGCCGGCCTCGAAGGCCGCGCAGGTGCTTTCGGCGATGACCTTCATGCGCCGCTCGATCAGGTCGAGCACCTCGGTGGTGAAGGTGCGCACCGTGCCCTGGATCTCGCAGGAATCGGGCACCACGTTGGTGGCCTCGCCGGCATGCATCATGGTCACCGAGATCACGGCGGTCTCGACGGGGCGCTTGTTGCGCGTGACGATGGTCTGGAAAGCCTGCACCATCTGGCAGGCCACCGGCACCGGGTCGATGCCATTGTGCGGCATGGCGGCGTGCGCGCCCTTGCCGCGGATGGTGATCTTGAACTCGTTGCTGCTGGCAAACACCGGCCCGCTGCGCAGCGCGAACTGCCCGACCTTCATGCCCGGCCAGTTGTGCGCGCCGAAGATGGCTTGCATCGGGAACTTCTCGAACAGCCCGTCGCGCATCATCTCGCGCGCGCCGCCGCCGCCTTCTTCGGCCGGCTGGAACACCAGGTACACCGTGCCGTCGAAGTGGCGATGCTTCGACAGATGCTTGGCGGCGGCCAGCAGCATGGCGGTATGGCCGTCGTGGCCGCAGGCGTGCATCTTGCCCGGGTGCCTGCTGGCATGCGCGAAGTGGTTGTGTTCGGTCATCGGCAGCGCATCGATGTCGGCGCGCAGCCCGACGGCGCGGTTCGAGTTGCCGTTCTTTACGATGCCGACCACGCCGGTCTTGCCCAGGCCGCGGTGGATCGGGATGCCCCAGTCGGTGAGTGCCTTGGCGATGACGTCGGCGGTGCGCTCTTCCTGGAAACAAAGCTCCGGGTGCGCATGGATGTCGCGCCGCATGGCGGTGATGCTGGCGGCATCGGCGAGGATCGGTTCGATGAGCTGCATGCAAACTCCGGCGAGGTAAAAAATCATCTTACCGCGCAGCACCTGTGCCGTCTTGCTGCAGTGCAAATGGCCGCAGTGCAGGCTACGATCAGCCCGAGGCCGAGCCCCGAAACCAGTGAGCGCCACCCCCCTTCGCAAGATCAAGGACCTGCCCGGTCCGCGCGGCTGGCCGCTGCTGGGCAACAGCCTGCAGGTCAAACCTGCGCGCATCCATCTCGACGTGGAGCAATGGGCGGCACGCTATGGCCCGCTGTTTCGCATCCGCCTGGGGCGCCACGAGCAACTCGTGGTGTCCGACCACGAAATGCTCAGCGGCGCCATGCGCGATCGGCCCGACGGCTTCAGGCGCAGCCCCTACACCAGCCGCATCGGCGCCGAGATGGGCTTGCCGCAAGGCCTGTTCAGCGCCGAGGGCGAGGACTGGCGCAAGCAGCGGCGCATGGTCATGGCGAGTTTTGCCCCGGGCCATGTGCGTGCGTACTTCCCGTCGCTGGTGAAGGTGACGCTGCGCTTGAAGGGGCGTTGGCTGAAGGCCGCGCGCGAGCGCCAGGACATCCCGTTGCAGGCCGACCTGATGCGCTTCACGCTCGACGCCATTGGCCGGGCTGGCCTTCGGCAAGGACATCAACACGCTCGAGTCGGGTGACGACGTGATCCAGCGCCACCTGGACAAGTTGCTGCCGGCGATCTTCCGCCGCGTGCTGTCGATCGTGCCGTACTGGCGCTGGTTCAAGCTGGCTTCCGACCGCGAACTCGAGCACAGCGTGGCGGTGATCAACGCCACCCTGCTCGACTTCGTGACCCAGGCGCGGCAATGCCTGCGCGATGCGCCGGCGTTGCGCGAGCAGCCGCGCAACCTGCTCGAAGCCATGCTCGTGGCCGCCGACCAGCCGGCCAGCGGCCTGGACGACGGGCATGTCGTCGGCAACGTGCTGACCATGCTGCTGGCCGGCGAAGACACCACCGCCAACACGCTGGCGTGGATGATCCACCTGCTGCACCGCCACCCGCAGGCGCTGCAGCGCGTGCAGCAGGAGGTGCGCGAGCGGGCGCCCGACCCCGCTGCCTACACCCCCGACATCATGGACCGGCTGGTGTTCCTCGAAGCATGTGCCAGCGAGACCATGCGCCTGAAACCGGTGGCGCCGTTCATTGCGCTGCA
Source organism: Rubrivivax sp. (assembly GCA_035633375.1). Lineage (GTDB taxonomy): Bacteria > Pseudomonadota > Gammaproteobacteria > Burkholderiales > Burkholderiaceae_C > Rubrivivax. Next base: position 2,725 of record DASQFA010000462.1, on the reverse strand, counting down.
GGCGCTGCGAGACACGGCGGTCGGCGATGTGGCGGTGCCCGAGGGCACGCACCTCTGGGGCGTGCTGCGGCATGACAGCGTGAGCGAGCGGCATTTCGGGCGCCCGCAAGCCTTCGAGCCGCAGCGCTGGCTGGACGATGCGCCAGCGCCGTTGACGGCCGCCGCCAGGCGCTCGGCCATGCCCTTCGGCTCGGGGCCGCGCATGTGCCCGGGGCGCTACCTGGCGCTGCTGGAGATGAAGATGGCCATGGCCATGCTGCTGTCCAGCTTCGACATCGATGGCGTCGACACGCCCGATGGCCTGCCGGCGCGGGAGCGCATGGCCTTCACCATGAACCCGGTGGGCTTGCGCCTGCGCCTGAGCCAAGCTCGCTGACGCGGCCGCTGCTGCGCTTCGATGGGGCGGCGCTGTCGGCGATGGCGAGTTGCAAAAAAGCTGCTGCCCCGCCGCCGCCTCGCAGGCTCCAAACGGAGCTTGCGCGGCGGCGACGGGGCAGCGGTGCGTACTTGAGGGCTCGGTCCCGCACGCACCGCGTGCAGCGGTGCGCGGCCGTGCCCGTTGCTGACCTACTTCTTCGGCACGATGACGGTGTCGATGACGTGGATCACGCCGTTGTCGGCGACGATGTCGACCGCGGTGACCTTGGCCCCATCGACCGTCACGCCACCCGTGGTGCCGACCGTCAGTTCATAGCCCTGGGCGGTCTTCACCTTGCCGGCCTTGACGTCCGCGGACATGACCTTTGCAGGAACGACATGCGCCAGCAGCACGGAGGTCAGCTTGGTCTTGTCGGCCAGCAGCGCGTCGAGGTCAGCCTTCGGGATCTTGGCGAAGGCCGCATCGGTCGGCGCGAACACCGTGTACGGACCCTTGCCCTTGAGGGTGTCGACGAGGCCGGCCGCGGTGAGTGCCGCGGTCAGCGTCTTGAAGTTGCCGGCGGCAACGGCGGTATCGACGATGTCCTTGGCTTGGGCGGAAAGGGCGGCCAGCGAAAGGGCGGTGATGGCAAAGAACTTCTTCATGAACAAATACTCCTGGGGTTGAAAAACGGAAATGAAACTGCCTGGAAACATCAGGGTGCCGGCAGCAGCACCTTGTCGATGACGTGGATCACACCGTTGTTGGCGATCACGTCGGTAGCCACGAGCTTGGCAACGCGGGAATTGCCGTCGATGATCGCGAGATCGACATTGACAGTGAAGGTCTTACCCGTAAGCAGAGTCTGGATAGTTGCAGGCTTGGGCAAAGCGATGACATCGGCGGCACGTACGTCGCCATCGACCACGTGATAGGTCAGGATGGCGCCCAGCTCAGGGCTGGCAAGCAGTTGCTCTTTGGTGATGTTCAGTTCGCCCAATGCCGAGACGAACGCCGCGTCGGTCGGCGCGAAGACCGTGAAGGGTCCAGTGCCGGACAGCGTGCCCACCAGATCAGCTTTCACCACGGCTTCAACCAACACTGAGAAGGTCGGATTCGTCTGCGCCATCTGCACCACGTTGAGCACACCTGGCGGCACCAACACCTTGTCGATGACATGGATCACCCCATTGCTGGCGCGCACGTTGGCAGTGGTTACCGTCGCTTGATTTAACGCAGCATCGGTGAGTTTGACGCCCGAAGAGGTGTCCACGGCCAACGTTGTCTTAGTTCCGGCCGGGAACTCGTACAGCGTGGCCTGCGTCGGGCCTCCAGCGGTCAGCGCGGCAGCATTTTTGGTACCGGGCAAGACGTGATAGGTCAGGATTTTCGCCAAGGTCGCCTCGTCGAGTGCAGCCACCATGGTGTTCGCGTCGGCAAAGCCCAAGGACGTGGCGAGGGACGTGAAAGCCGCGTCGGTGGGCGCGAACACGGTCAGGTCGGAGGTCGGATCGTTCAATACGGGGACGAGTCCGGCCTTGTCGGCTGCCGCCACCAAAGCGTTGAATCCATTGCTGACCGCCACTTCAGCCAGAGTGCCGGGGGGTGGGGCCGGATCATCGTCGTCGCCGCCGCAGGCGGCAAGCACGGTGACGGTCGAAGCGAACAGTATGAATTTCAACCAGTTCTTCATGAGACGTTTCCTTTGGTAGAGGGATCGACACGGATACGGGCAAACACACGAACAAAACTGCGTAGACCTAAGTATATACTGACCAGTATCCCTTGAGAACTATAGGGTCTTTGCGAGGACCCGTTGGTTCGAATCGATGGGCCGGTCTGGAGGCAAGTGGGCAAAGCCATCGGCCCGCGTGCGGCGCACTTCGCGCCGTGGTCGCCGCGGCTGGGCACGGCTCGGCGGCCCACGGCAGCCGCCAGGTCGCTGTGCCATCATTTGCGCATGCAGCCACACGAGACCCAGCAGGTCGTGCACGGCGCCTGCCCGCACGACTGTCCCGACACCTGCGCCATGCAGGTCACGGTGCAGGGGGGTCGCGTGGTGCGCGTGCAGGGGGATGCCGACCATCCCCCCACGCACGGCGCGCTGTGCACCAAGGTGTCGCGCTATGCCGAGCGCAGCTATCACGCAGAGCGGGTGCTGCACCCGTTGAAGCGCGTCGGGCCCAAGGGGGCGGGCCGGTTCGAGCGTGTCGGCTGGGATGAGGCGCTAGCCGACATCGCGTCGCGGCTGAAAACCATCGCCGCGCGAGCGCCGGGCGCGGCGCAGGCGGTGCTGCCCTACAGCTACGCCGGCACGATGGGCCTGGTGCAGGGCGAGAGCATGGCCATGCGCTTCTTCCACAAGCT
>DASQFA010000461.1:0-3716 GCA_035633375.1 Rubrivivax sp. | reverse complement strand
CAACGACAAGCGGCTCGCCGAGCGCTACATTACCCAGATCATCTCCGGCAGCGTCGGCGTCAATGAGGCCATCGTGCAGGCGGGGCAGCACGACCTGCCGTTCGGCGGCGTCGGCGCCAGCGGCATGGGGCACTACCATGGTTATGAGGGCTTCCTGACCTTCTCGAAGCTGCGGCCGGTCTTTACCCAGGGGCGCATCTCGTCGATCCAGTTGGCGATGCAGCCGCCCTACGGAAAACGCACGAAGCTCGCCCTGGACTGGATGTTCAAGTTGCGCGGCTAGCACCTGCGCTCGCTCGATGATCGGACATCACGCCGCTGGTGTCAGCGTCGCCCTGGGGCAGCGCGCCGCCTCAGCGCTTCAAGCCCCATGCATGTAGTTTCTTTGACGCGGTGCCGAACTGACCCGGCCATCGGTGTGAATCCGTGCCGCTTGTCGAACATGTCCTACACGCTCACAACGACGGGCTCGTCGCGTTCGATGCGGCCGTCGACCAGTTCGATCGTGCGCTCGCAGTGCGCGGCCAGCCGCGGGTCGTGCGTAACGACGAGGAAGGAGGTATGCAGTTCCGCGTGCATGTGGCGCATCAGGCCGAAGACCTCATCGGACGACGCCGTGTCGAGGTTGCCCGTCGGCTCGTCGGCCAGCACCAGCGGTGGCTGCAGCACCAGCGCGCGCGCAATCGCCACACGCTGTTGCATGCCGCCCGAAAGTTCCCCCGGGCGCTTGCCCATGGCGTCGGCCAGCCCCATCGCGGCCAGCACGGCGCGTGCCCGTTCGCGCTGTGCCGGGCTGACGCGGCCTTCGCGCATCAGCGCCGGCAGCGTCACGTTCTCCAGCGCCGTGAAGGCCGGCAGCAGGTGGTGGAACTGGAACACGAAGCCGAGCGAGGTGCCGCGCAGCGCGGTCAGGCCGGCGTCGTCGAGGCCGCCGGTCTCCTCGCCGTCGATGCGGTAGCTGCCAGCGCTCATTCGCTCCAGCAGGCCGATGATGTTGAGCAGCGTGCTCTTGCCCGAGCCCGACGGCCCGATGAGGGCGACGAACTCGCCGCGCGCGATGCTCAGCGAGACGCCGTGCAGCACCTCGGCCTGGTTGGGCAGGCCCATGTTGTAGGTCTTGCGGACATCGACGAGCTCGATCAGCGGGGCGGCCGGGGCGCTGTGGGTGGCCATCACATGCGGATGGCGGCTGCCGGGTCGAGCGCAGCGGCGCGGCGCGCCGGGGCCACGGCCGCCAGCACGCCGCACCCGGTGGCCACGGCGGCCACCTGCAGCGCCAGCAGGGGCGCCAGCGTGATGGCGAACAGCGGCAGGCCGTCCGACCCGCGCACGAAGCTGGTGAAGGCCCAGATCAGCAGCACCGCAAGCAGCACGCCGAGCGCCGACCCCACCGCGCCGACGATGGCGCCCTGCAGCAGGAAGATGCGCAGCACCTGGCCGCGCGTGGCGCCCATCGCACGCAGGATGCCGATCTCGCGCCGCTTCTGCACGACAGACACCACCAGCACGCTGGCGATACCGAGCACCACCACCACCATCACCACGCCGCGGATCAGCGCCGTGCTGACCGACTGCGCGTTCAGCGCCGCCACCAGTTGCGCGTTGGCGCGCTGCCAGCTTTCCACCTTGTAGGGCCAGCGCCGCGCCAGGTCGTCGGCCAGAACCTGCGCCGTCCACACATCGTCGAGCACGAGGTCGAGGTTGGTGGCGCCGCCGGGCAGGCCGACCAGGCTCTGCGCGGTGCGCAGCGGAACAATGACGGTGCGCCGGTTCAGTTCGCGCACGCCGAGGTCGACGAGCGCGGTGACCCGCAGCGAGTCGCTGTTGTCGCCTGTGACGAGCCTGACGCGGTCGCCGATGCGCACGCCGAGATCCTCAGCCAGTTCGCGGCCGAGAATGCCTTCGCCGGGGTCCAGCCGCGCGCTGCCGGCCACCACCTTGCTGCGCAGTTGCACGATGCGGTCATAGCGGTCGAGTTCGACGCCGACCAGCGTGATCGACTTCGACGCTTCCCCGCGCAGCGCCAGCCCGGCGCCGGCCACCATCGGCGAGACGGCGGCCACGCCGGGCAGCGCTTCCAGCAGCGGCAGCAGCGACTGCCAGTTGGCCATGCTGCGCGGTCGCTGCGCGCGTGGCTGGGTCTGCGTCAGCAGGGTGTCGCCGGCGACCAGCGCGCGCGCGGGCAGCACCACGTCGTCAAGCGAACTCAGCGTCACATGGGCCTGCGCGCCGAGGGTCTTTTCCAGCGTGTTGCGCTGCAGGCCGGTGATCAGCGCCGAGATGTAGGCCACCACCGCCACGCCGGCGGCCACGCCGACGATGATCAGCAGCGTCTGCATGCGGCCTTCACGCAGAAAGCGCAACGCGACGCGGCGTTCGAAGCCCAGCCAGCCGGGCATGCTGTCAGCGCCCCATCGCGTTGCTCATCGCCGCGCCGGCGTCTTCGCCGGGGCGCTTGGTCGCTGTAGCCAGCCTGGGCGCGGTACGGTCGGCTTCGCGGGCGTCGGCACGCACCCTGGCGCCGGGCGCCGGCGCCGGCCCGATCAGCACCACCTCACCCGCGGCCACGCCGTCCAGTGCCTCGGCCGCTTCCAGCGTGCGCAGTCCCAGGCGCACCTTGCGCGCCTCGACCCTGCCGTCCCGGGCCAGCCAGACCTCGGCGCCGCCGTCGGCCGACGCCTCGCCGCGCAGCGCCTCGATCGGCAGCACCAGGGCCTGCGCTCGACGCGCCGTTTCCACCTCGACCGACAGCGTCATGTCCTCGCGCAGGAAGGCCGGCGGCTGGGCCACGCTGAGCTTCACCTCGACGGCGCCGCGCTGGGCGTCGACCAGCGGGGCGATCGACAGCACCTGGGCGGCGAATCGCTGCTGGGGAAAGGCGTCGGCCAGCACGGCGGCAGGTTGGCCCGGCAACAACTGGCCGAGATATCGCTCGTCGACCTGCGCCACGATCTGCAGCGGGCCGGCCAGCGCCAGGCTGAAGAGCGCACGCCCGGGCTGCACGATCTGGCCCGGCTCGACCAGCCGTGTCAGCACGCGGGCGTCGGCCGGCGCCGTGATCACGGCCTGGTCCAGCCGCGCCCGGGCGGCGGCGCTGGCCGCGCCGGCCAGGGTCAGTTGGGCCTGCGCCTGCGCGATGTCGGTGCCTCCGTCGGCGTTGGCCGCACCCAAGGCGCGCGCGCCGGCCTGTTGGGCGAGGGCCACGGCGGCCGCGCGCTGGGCTTCATCGAGCCGGGCCTGACTGACGAAGCCGCGGCCGACCAGGTCTTGCGTGCGGCGCAAATCGGCGTTGGCGGCCAGAAGCACCGAGTCGGTCTGCGCCACATTGGCCTGCGCCGCGCTGCGCCCGCTGCCACGCAGCCCGGCAAGGCGCGCCGCGGCCTGGCGTTCGGCGGCCTGCGCCTGCGCCAGCGCGGCCTGCAACTCTTCGTCTTCCAGGCTGGCCAGCACGGCACCCTGCTTGACCAGGGCGCCTTCGGCCACGGCCACACGCAGCACGCGCCCGGTCAGCGTGCTGCCGACGTCGACGCGCGACAGCGTGGCCACACGCGCCGAGAACTGCAGCGTGCGCACCAGCGGCGCCACGCCCAGCGGCACCGCCGGCACGCTGGGCGCGCGACCGAACCACGCGCCGAGCAGGCCGGCGGCGAGCAGCGCGAGGGCGGCGGAAATGAGGATCGAGCGTCGGGGCATGGCTGGAATTGTTGCATCCGACC
>DASQFA010000460.1:0-5408 GCA_035633375.1 Rubrivivax sp. | reverse complement strand
GCGTTCAGTTCGCCCTGGCGCCGCTTGTGTTCGATCTTGGGACCGTGCATCGTGACCCAGCCCGCATCGGCCTCGGCCAGCGCCGCCGCGCTCGGCCGCTCGTAGGTGCGCGTGGCGTCGAACCCGAAGTCGACTGTCTTGCGCGTCTGCGGCCCTCGGTAGCCGACGCGCCCGAGGTCGTAGAAGGTGCGCTGGAACCCGCTCTTGGCAAAGGCCTTCAGGCAGCCCAACAGGTACTTGCGGCGGCCCTTCTCCTTCTCCCACGGATACTGGAAGAAGGCCTTGTTCATGAAGAAGCGGCGGTAGTTGTTCATTACGCGATCGAGCAGCTCGCCGCGGTCCATCGCGTCGGGCTTCATGATGGGCGTGACGAAGTTGTACTTCTCGAAGTCGAACACCTCGACCTTGTCGCCCAGCTCCTGGAACAGGTCGCTGAAGGGCCAGGGCGTGTACATCGCCCAGTTGGCCATGTCGGGGTTCCAGTCGCGCGCCATCTGGTAGGTCTCTTCCAGCGTCTCGGCGGTCTCGTTCTCGAGGCCGACGATGAACTGCGCCTCGCTCACGATGCCCGCTTCGCGCAGCAGCCGGATGGCCTTCTTGTTCTGCTCGATCGTGGTTTCCTTGTTGAAGCGGTCCAGCTTCAACTGCGCGGCGGCCTCGGTGCCCAGGCTGACGTGCACCAGGCCGGCCTTGCGGAACATGGGCAGCAGCTTCTCGTCGCGCAGGATGTCGGTCACGCGCGTGTTGATGCCCCACAGCACGTCGAGCTTGCGTTCGATGAGCTCTTCGCAGAACTGGATGAACTTCTTGCGGTGGATGGTGGGCTCTTCGTCGGCCAGGATGAAAAAGCCCACGCCGTGGTCCTTGACCAGCGACTCGATCTCGTCGACCACCAGCTTGGGGTCGCGGATGCGGTAGTCGCGCCAGAACTTCCATTGGCTGCAGAAGGTGCAGGTGAAGGGGCAGCCGCGCGCGAAGTTGGGGATCGCCACGCGCCGGTTCATCGGGATGTAGATGTACTTGTCCCACTCCAGGATTCCCCAGTCGGGGACGATGCGGTCCAGGTCCTTGATCGACGGCTCGGCCGGCGTGGCCACGACCTTGCCGGCTTCGCCCTGCGTGGTGTCTAGGAAGGCGATGCCGCGCACCGTGTTGCGGTCGCGCGCCCAGCTGCCGTCGTCCACCGCGGTGACGAAGTTCAGGAAGACCTGCTCGCCCTCGCCGCGCACGATGGCGTCGATCCAGGGCGCCTCCTTCAGCACCTGCGGGTACATGAAGGTGCCGTGGATGCCCCCCAGCACGGTGACGATGGCCGGGTTCACTTCCTTGGCGATCTGCAGCAGGCGCTCGGCCTTGTAGATGGCCGGCGTGATCGCGGTGCAACCCACGATGTCGGGGCGAACCTCCGCGATGCGCTGGCGCACCTGCTCGTCGTCGAGGTGGTTCGTCATGGCGTCGACGAAGACCACGTCGGTGTAGCCGCCAGCCTTGAGGTAGCCGGTCAGGTAGGCGACCCAGGCAGGCGGCCAGTTGCCGGCAATCTCGGCGCCGCCCGAGTGGTAGTTGGGGTGCATCAGCAAGACACGCATGGCGGGGCTCCGCGTGAGTAAGTCGGGAGCAGACCGTAAGCCGGCCCTCGGCCGCCGGCTTTGACTTGTGTCAAGCCAAATGGACGCAATACCTGTCAATCAGGGATGACGGCGGGGCGGACCGGATTGACGCTGCCGGAACGCGTCTTGCTAAATAGGTTGCCAGGCAGTCCCGCCGCATCGCCACCCTAGCCAGGAGATCCGAATGTCCTTCTCACGCCGCCAAACCCTGGGCGTCGCCCTCGCCGTCGCCACGCTGGCCGGTCTTTCCGCCCCTGCGTTGGCGCAAGCCAAGCTCAAGGTGGCCGCCATCTACACCGTGCCGGTGGAGCAGCAGTGGGTGAGCCGGATCGACAAGGCGCTGAAGGCTGCGGCCGCGCGTGGCGAGATCGAATACGTCTTCAGCGAGAACGTGGCCAATGCCGACTACGAGCGCGTGATGCGCCAGTACGCCGAGAAAGGCCATACGTTGATCGTCGGCGAGTCGTTCGCAGTCGAGGCCGCGGCGCGCAAGGTCGCCAAGGACTACCCCAAGGTCAGCTTCCTGATGGGTAGCTCGGGCAAGCCGCAGGAACCCAACTTCAGCGTCTTCGACAACTACATCCAGGAGCCCGCCTACCTGAGCGGCATGATCGCCGGCGGCATGACCAAGAGCAACAAGATCGGCATGGTCGGCGGTTTCCCGATCCCCGAGGTGAACCGGCTCATGAACGCCTTCATGGCGGGCGCGAAGGAAGTGAACCCGAAGGCCGAGTTCTCGGTCAGCTTCATCAACAGCTGGTTCGACCCGCCCAAGGCCAAGGAGGCTGCCTTCGCGATGATCGACAAGGGCGCCGACGTGATGTACGCCGAGCGCTTCGGCGTCGCCGACGCGGCCAAGGAGAAAGGCAAGCTGGCCATCGGCAACGTCATCAACACCCAGGACAAGTATCCGGATACCGTGGTCGCCTCGGCGCTGTGGAACATGGAGCCGACCATCGACGTGGCGCTGAAGATGGTCAAGTCGGGCCAGTTCAAGGCCGAGGACCTGGGCAAGTACTCGATGATGCAGTTCAAGGGCAGCGAGCTCGCGCCGCTGGGCACCTTCGAGAAGAAGATCCCGGCCGACATCGTGGCCAAGGTCAAGGCCAAGGAAAAGGCCATCCTCGACGGCAGCTTCAAGGTGGTGGTGGACGACAACCAGCCCAAGCCGACGGCCAAGTAGAGTCGCGCCTAGAATGCGTTGCATCTGCGACGCATCGTTTTCGCCCTCACCCACATGAAGACCGCCACCTTTCCATCGCTGCGTGTCGAGCCCGAGCTTCGGGAGGCCGCCGAGGCCGTTCTGCAAGAAGGCGAAACGCTGTCCGCGCTGATCGAGACGGCAGTGCGTGAAACTGTCGAGCGCCGCCGTACCCGCGCCGAGTTCATCGCACGTGGGTTGGCCTCGCGCGACGAGGCGCGGCGCACTGGCGTGTACTTCTCGGCACAGTCCGTGCATGACGAATTGCGAGCGATGCTCGCTACGGCCCGGAAGCGGGTGCGTGGGTGAGCTTCGCCGTCAGGTACAGCGCCTTTGCGCGCGCTGACCTGAAGCGCCTTTATGCCTATCTGCTCGAGCGCAACACCTCGCGCGAGGAGCTGGATCTCGCCGAGCGCGCCATCGACACGATCGAGGCCGCGATCGAAAGCCTCAGGTACTCTCCGTTCATCTACCGCAAGGCCGGCAGCAGCCCGTTCCTGCGTGAGCTGCTGATCCCCTTCGGTCACACGGGCTACGTCGCGTTGTTCGAGATCGACGACGCGTCGAGCGTGACGATCCTGGCCGTGCGACACCAGCTTGAAGACGACTATCACTGATTGGCCGTCGCGCCTGGACACCATGGATCCCGACACCGTGCTGCGCCTGCGCGGCATCTCCAAGCGCTTCGGCAGCCTGGTGGCCAACGACGCCATCTCGCTCGACCTCGGCCGTGGCGAGGTGCTGGCGCTGCTGGGCGAAAACGGCGCGGGCAAGAGCACGCTGGTGTCGATCCTGTTCGGGCATTACGTCGCCGACGAAGGCACGATCGAGGTCTTCGGCCAAAGCCTGCCGCCGGGCCAGCCGAAGGCCGCACTGGCTGCCGGCATCGGCATGGTGCACCAGCATTTCACGCTGGCCGACAACCTGAGCGTGCTCGACAACGTGATGCTCGGCACCGAGGCACTGTGGTCGCCGTTCTCGCGCCGCGCCGCGGCGCGTGCCAAGCTGGTAGCCACGGGGCAGCGCTTCGGCCTGGGGATCGACCCGGACGCGTTGATCGCCGATCTGTCGGTCGGCGAGCGCCAGCGCGTCGAGATCCTCAAGGCGCTGGTGTCTTGTGGCAACAGGCAGGGCGCGCGCATCCTGATCCTGGACGAGCCCACCGCCGTGCTCACGCCGGCCGAGGCCGAATCGCTGTTCAGCACGCTGCGCCAACTGATCGAGCAGGGCCTGTCGGTGATCTTCATCAGCCACAAGCTCGACGAGGTGCTGCGCGTGTCGCAGCGCATCGCCATCCTGCGCGGCGGCAAGCTGATCGCGGTGCTGCCGGCCGCGGGCGCCAACAAGGCGCTGCTGGCCCAGACCATGGTCGGGCGCAAGGTCGAGATGCCGCAGCGCCGGGCGCATGCCCCCGGCGCCACGCTGTGCCGCCTGCAGCAAGCCACGGTCCTTGCACCGGGCGGGCGCAAGCTGCTCGACGGCGTGAACCTGGAGCTGCGTGCCGGCGAGATCGTGGCCATCGCCGGTGTCGCCGGCAACGGCCAGCAGGCGCTGGCCGAGCTGCTGTTCGGCTTGCAGGCGCTGTCGTCGGGCGTGCTGGAGTTGAGCGGCCGGGCGATGCCGGCGCGTGCCCGCGCCTGGTAGATGCCGGCGTGGCGCGCATTCCCGAAGACCGGCATGCGGTGGGCGTTGTCGGCGACCTGCCGGTGTGGGAGAACGCGGTGCTCGAGCGTTATGCGACGCCTGCCTTCTCGCGGCTGGGCATCGTCAAGCGTGCCGCGGCGATGGCCCACGCGGCCCAGATCATCCAGCGCTTCGACGTGCGCGGCACCGATGCACAAGGGCTGGACACGCCCACGCGCTCGCTGTCCGGCGGCAACATGCAGAAGATGATCCTGGGCCGTGCATTGATGACAGCCCCTCGGCCACCGGGTACGGCGTCCGGTCCCCCGGGGGGACCGGACCCGGCTTGGGGCGGCCCGGCGCTCGGGCCCTGCGGCGACCCGGGCTCGACCAAAGCTCCCACGTTGATCGTTGCCGACCAGCCCACGTGGGGCCTGGACATCGGCGCGGTGGCCTATGTGCACCAGCAGTTGCTCGATGCCTGCGCCAAGGGCTCGGCGATGCTGCTGATCAGCGAAGACCTTGAAGAGATCTTCGCCATCGCCGACCGCGTGGCGGTGCTGCACCAGGGGCACTTGAGCCCCGCGCGGCCCACGGCGCAGTGGACGCTGGCCGAGATCGGCCTGGCCATGGCCGGTGCGGATGCCGGCGCAGCGGCGGGGGTCCCCGATGCGCATTGAAAAACGCGCGCTGCCGTCGCGGCGCATGCAGCTGGCCGCGCCGCTGCTGGCCGTGGCCTTCACGCTGTTGGTGAGCTCGCTGCTCGTCGCCTGGGCCGGTGCGCCGGTGGGCAAGGCCTACGCGCTGCTGCTCGAAGGGGCTTTTGGCTCCACCTTCGCCTGGAGCGAAACACTGACGCGCGCCACGCCGCTGATCCTGACGGGTTTGTCCGCGGCGGTGGCCTTTCGCGCGCGCCTGTTCAACATCGGCGCCGAAGGCCAGCTCTATGCCGGCGCGCTGGCGGCGGTGGCCAT
>DASQFA010000459.1:0-4889 GCA_035633375.1 Rubrivivax sp. | reverse complement strand
GGCATGACCGCCGCCGCCTGGGGCAACCCGGCGACGACTTGGCAATGTCTCGATCCTAGGATACAGCCGCAACCATGGACCTCGAGCAAATGCCAATCCCGCCTTTGCAAGGAAATTTTGCGCGAAGTCAACGATTCGATGCCGCGGCGCCATGAGGTACCGGCCGCACGGCATCCACGCCGGAAATGGCCCCGAACGACAGGGCGGGCACCCATGTGACGAGACTGCAGGACAGCGGCATCCGCCTATCGCCGCCTGGATCGCCTGGGGTCGCCATCGGCGCGTCGACCGGCCTCGACGATCGACCGCAAAAGGCCATCAGGCCATCTGTGCCTGCGCGGCGCGCACCTCCACACGCACCTGCTCGGTCAGCTCGGCCTTCAGCTCGCTGAATACCGGCGTGGTCTTGATCGAGTAGTGGCGCGGATGCGGGATCGCCACCTCGCGGTTCAGCTTGATGCGCCCGGGGCGCGCGCTCATGACGATGACGCGGCTGCCCATGAACACTGCCTCGTCGATGTCGTGCGTGACGAACAGCACCGTCTTGCGCTCGGCCTCCCAGATGCCGAGCAGCAGCTCCTGCATCAGCTCGCGCGTCTGGTGGTCGAGTGCGCCGAAGGGCTCGTCCATCAGCAGCATGGCGGGTGAGTTGGCCAGCGCGCGCGCGATCGCGGTGCGCTGCTGCATGCCGCCCGACAACTGCTTCGGGAAATGGTTCTCGAAGCCGCTCAGGCCCACCTTCTTGATGAAGCCCTGCGCCACCTCGAGCTGCTGCGCGCGCGGCATGCCGCGCTCGTTCAGGCCGAAGCACACGTTGTCCAGCACCGACAACCACGGGAACAGCGTGTAGCTCTGGAACACCATGCCGCGGTCGGCGCCCGGACCCTGGATGCGCTGGCCTTGCAGCAGCACCTCGCCCGAGCTTTGCCGGTCGAGGCCGGCCACGATGCGCAGCAAGGTGCTCTTGCCGCAGCCACTGGGGCCGAGGATGGTGACGAAATCGTTTTCCGCGACCTCCAGGTCGGTGGCCTGCAGCGCGACGGTGGCTGCGCCACCGCTGCTGGACGGGAAGCTGCGCGACACGCCCTGGATCGACAGAAAGCTCATCGATGCTCCTTCAGCGGCCGAGCTGCGCCCAGGGGTACAGGCGCCGGTTCAGCCACTTGAAGCCCAGGTCGCTGACCAGCCCGATCAGGCCGATGACGATGATGCCGAAGATGATCTGGTCGGTGGCCAGCAGCGCCTGGCTGTCGGTGATCATGTGGCCGATGCCGCTGCTCGCGCCGATGAGCTCGGCCACGATCACGTAGGTCCAGGCCCAGCCCAGCACCATGCGCAGTGTCTCGGCGATTTCCGGCGCCGCGCCGGGAATGAGCACGCGACGGATCAGCCCGCGGTCGCCGACGCCCAGCGTATACGCCGCCTCGACCAGGTCGCGCCGCGTGTTGCCCACGGTCACGGCGATCATCAGCACCAGCTGGAAGAACACGCCGATGAAGATCACCGCCAGCTTCTGCGCCTCGCCGATGCCGGCCCACAAAATGAGCAGCGGGATGAAGGCGCTGGCCGGCAGGTAGCGTGCAAAGCTGACGAAGGGCTCGAAGAAGGCCTCGACCGGCTTGTAGGCGCCCATGAACACGCCCAGAGGCAGCGCCAACGCCGCGGCGATGGCAAAACCGCCGAGCACGCGCCACACCGTCATGCCGATGTCATGGGCGAAATCCATTTCGGTGAGCAGCGTCCAGCCCGAACGCAGCATCTTCAGCGGGTCGGCCAGGAAGATCGGCTTGACATAACCGCTGAAGGTGACGGCCGACCACAGCGCCACGAACAGCACGAAGAAGGCCACGCCCAGCGCGATGCGCGGGCCGGGAGCGACAGGAGTCAGAGGGCGCATCGGACGGGCTCCACGTTCGTCGAATGTCGCACCCGGCTTGCTGCGATCACTTGATGAACTGCGTGTCCGCCAGTTTGCTCATGTCGGGCAGCTGCTTGATGATGCCGGCCTCGAGCAACAGGTCGGCGGCCTCCTTGCTGAACTGGGCGTGTTCAGCGGCAAAGAACTTCTGGTTCGCCGCGCGGTCCTGCCAGCGCAGGAACTTCTGGCTGGCCTCGAACTTGTCGGCCGACTGCTTGACGTCGGCACCCATGATCTCGAAGCTCTTCGCCGGATCGGACTTGATCATCGCCAGCGCTTCGAAATAGGCATCGGCCAGCGCCCTGGCGGCCTTCGGGTTCTTGGCCAGGAACTCCGGCGTGCAGCCGAAGGTGTCCATGATCATCGGGTAGTCCAGCGTGGTGGCGATGATCTTGCCGGCCTCGGGCTTGTCGCGCACCGCCGACAGGAAGGGCTCGTAGGTCATCGCCGCATCCAGGTTGGCGGTGCCGGCGATCATCGCGTTGGCGGCGGCCTGCGGCTCCAGGTTGACGACGGTCACGTCCTTCATCGACAGGGCGTTCTTCTTCAGCATCCAGGCCAGAGTGAAGTAAGGCGCCGTGCCGGGCGCGCTGGCGGCCACGGTCTTGCCTTTCAGGTCGGCAATCTTGGCGATGCCGGGCTTGACCACCATGCCGTCGGCACCGTAGCTCTTGTCGAGCTGGAAGATCTGCGTCGTCGGGATGCCGTTGGCGTTCCAGACGATCCAGGTCTCCACCGTGGTGGCGGCGCACTGGATGTCGCCGCTGGCCAGCGCCAGGTGGCGGTCCTTCTGCGGGATCTTCTTGATCGTCACGTCAAGGCCCTGCTTCTTGAACAGGCCGGCTTCCTTGGCCAGCGTGAGCGGCGCAAAGCCGGTCCAGCCGGACATGCCGATGACGACCTTGGTTTCTTGTGCCATGGCACTGGCGCAGGCCAGCGAAGCGGCTGCCACGAGGGCAAAGCGGAGGATCGGGTTCTTCATGGGGGAGTCTCTGCGGTTGAGGGATGGGGTGGGACGACGGGCGCTCAGGGCAGCTTGGGCTGCTCCCAGGTTTCGGTGCTGGTCAGGCTGTTGAGAAAGGCCACGATCTTGTCGACTTCGACATCGCTCAGGCCCGTGGGGACCAGGGCGGCCGACTTGTTGGGGTCGGGCTTGCCGCCGCTGGCCATGTAGCCCACGGCGTCCTTCAGCGTGGCCGCGCTGCCATCGTGGAAGTACGGCGCCGAAAGTTCGACAGAGCGCAGCGTCGGCGTCTTGAAGGCACCGCGGTCGGCCTCGTCCTTGGTGACGTTGAAGCGGCCGACATCGGGCTTGGACTTGCCGAATTCCAGCCCGACGTTGAAGAAGGTGCTGTTTCCGTAGTACGGCGGCGCATGGCAGGTGGTGCAGCGGCCCTTGCCGGCAAACAGCGCCTGGCCTTCGATGGCGGCCTTGGACACCGCCTGCGTGTCGCCGGCCTCAAAGCGGTCCCACGGCGAATCGGTGCTGACGAAGGTGCGGAAGAACGCACCCAGTGTCTTGACGATGTTGTCGGGCGTGGCTTCGGTGCCCCACACCGCCATGAACTGGCTGCGGTAGTCGGGCACGGCGTTGATCACCGCGGCGGCCTTGGCCGGGTCGGCACCGATCTGCGCGCGCCAGGCCGCAAGGATCTGCCCTTCCAGCGTGGTGGCGCGGCCATCCCAATACCAGGCGCTCTGGTAGCCGACGTTGTAGAGCGTGGGCGTGTGGCGCGTGTTCAGGCTGCCGTCGTCCTTGCGCGACAGGACTTGAGCGTCGGTCCAACCCAGGTTGCGGTAGTGGCAGCCCTGGCACGCCATCTTGCCGCTGCCCGACAGGCGCGCATCAGTGAACAACTGCTTGCCCAGCGCCACCTTGGCGGGCGTGGCCGGGTTGTCGGCCGGCTGCGGCATCGGCGGCAGCTTCGACGGCGCGCTGGCAGCCGACTTCATGGTGTCGCCGCCGGCGCAGGCCACCAGCAGCACCGCGGCGGCAAGGGTCAAGGTCAGGTGCAGCTTCATGGCGTGGTCCGGTGGCTGAAGGATGGCTGCGTTGTCGGTTCAGGCGGCTGCGGTGTCAACATCGCTTACCCGAGGCGCACCACGGCCTTTGCGTTGCATTCAATCAGTGGGTAGCAGTGCCGTCAGCCCCGGCAGCGCTTGCAAGATGCGCGCCAGCGAGCCATCGCCGACCATAGCCGTGGCGGTTTCGATGTCGGGCGCGAGGTATCGGTCGCGCGCCATCGCCGGCACCGCCCTGCGCAGCAACGCATGGGCAGCCTCCAGCGCGGTGGAGCTTTGCAGCGGCCGAAGGAACTCGATGCCCTGCGCCGCGGCAAGCCACTCGATGCCCAGGATGTGCGCGGTGTTGCGGATCATCGGCTGCAGCCGGCGCGCGGCGAAGGTGGCCATGCTGACATGGTCTTCCTGGTTGGCGCTGGTCGGCAGGCTGTCGACGCTGGCCGGGTGCGCCATCGACTTGTTCTCGCTGGCCAGCGCCGCGGCGGTGACATGCGCGATCATGAAGCCGCTGTTCAGCCCAGCATCCGCCGTCAGGAAGGGTGGCAGGCGCGACACGCCCGTGTCGATGAGCATGGCGATGCGGCGTTCGGCAATCGCGCCGACTTCGGCAATGGCCAGCGCCATGCCGTCGGCGGCCAGCGCCACCGGCTCGGCGTGGAAGTTGCCGCCGGAAATGATGTGCCCCCCCCCGATGCGGCCTGCGGCCGCCTCCCCCCCAGGCGGGGCTGAGCCCGGACGTGAAAGGTCGGGTGGACCTTTCGCGCCTCGCGAAGGGCCGGGCCACTGGCCCGGCGCGGCCTGCAAGGCACGCTGGCGGCCCGGCAGAGCCGGTTCCGCGGCGGCAGCTTGGTGCGCTTGCGCGTCTTCGGCATCGTCGACAAACACCAGGGGGTTGTCGGTCACGGCATTGGCCTCGCGCAGCAGCACGCCGGCCGCATGGCGCAACTGG
>DASQFA010000458.1:0-2008 GCA_035633375.1 Rubrivivax sp. | reverse complement strand
GTGGCCTGGAAGCCGATCTGTGACTTCTGCATCGCGATCATGGTCTGCTCCAGGCTGACGGCGGGGTTGTCGAGCTGCAGCTCGCGCTGCAGCGTCTGCGCTTCGCGCTGCGTCTGGCTCACCGACTTCAGGGCCTGCGCCATGGCCGACTGGAAACTGGCGCCCTCGGCCGGCGTGCTGCCGCGCGCCAGCGGCAGCACGCCGGGCCGCAGCCCCGCGCGCGCCACGGCCTGGGCAAAGTCGAAGGGCTTGAGTTTCAGGTCCATGCAACACCTCTTGCTGCCGCGTGCGGCACGACATGGTCGCGCACCGGGCGTGATGGGCACTCTAGGCCGCGCCACGGCGCACGATGGCTGGAACTGATGCCGCTTTGCGCGGCTTCTTGCGATATGGATCGCCCGGGCGCTGCCGAACAATCGCCCCCAGAGCCTGCAGCGCCCACGCTGCGGACAAGCAGGCCCACACTCACCCGGACCCCCCATGGACAACGCTGTCGCGCCGCTCGCTCCCCAGACCCTGGTGCCCCTGAACCCCGCGAATCCCGGCCTCGGCGCGAGATTGGCTGCATTGCCGTCGCGCTCCCTGCTCGGCCTGGGCATCGGCGTGGCCCTGCTGCTGGCGGTGGCGGTGGCCTTGACCCTGCAGCAATCGCAAGGCGACTACCGCGTGCTGTTCGCCGGCCTGTCCGACAAGGACGGAGGCGCGGTGCTGGCGCAGCTGTCGCAGATGAACGTGCCCTACAAACATGCCGAGGGTGGCAACGCCATCCTGGTGCCGGCCGCCCAGGTGCACGACGTGCGCCTGCGCCTGGCCTCGGCCGGCCTGCCGAAGGGCTCGGTCGGCGGTTTCGAACTGATGGACAACGCGCGCTTCGGCCAGACGCAGTTCCAGGAGCGCCTGACCTTTCAGCGCGGGCTGGAAGGCGAGCTGGTGCGCTCGATCAGCTCGCTGGCGGCGGTGCAGTCGGCACGCGTGCACTTGGCGTTGCCCAACCAGAACGGCTTCTTTCGCGAGCAGCAAAAGCCCAGCGCATCGGTGCTGCTGACGCTGCACCCCGGGCGCGCGCTCGAACGCGCACAGGTCGCCGGCATCGTGCACCTGGTGTCGAGCAGCGTGCCCGAGCTGAACCAGAAGGCCGTCAGCGTGCTCGACGCCAGCGGTGCGCTGCTTTCCGGGGCCGAGGAAGGCAGCGCCAAGGGTCTGGACGCGCAGCAGCTGCAGTACGTGCAACAGATCGAAGCCGGTTACCTGAAGCGCGTGCTCGAAATCCTGGAGCCGGTGGTCGGGCGCGACAACCTGCGCGCCAATGTCACTGCCGAGCTGGATTTCACGCAGACCGAATCGACCTCCGAGGAGTTCAAGCCCAACCAGGGCGATGCACCGGCCGCGGTCAAGCTGCTGCAGCGCAATGAGTCCGTGCAACCCGGCGCGACCGTGCCCAGCGGCGTGCCGGGTGCCGCTACCAACCAGCCGCCGGTGCCGGCAACCGCAGGCATCAACAACGGCGCGCAGCCCTTGCAGGCCGCCCAGGGCGGGATCAACGGCGGCGTGTCGCGCCGCGACGCCGTCACGCAGTACGAGGTCGACAAGACCGTGCGCGTGACGCGCAATGCCACCGGCACGCTGCGCCGGCTGAACGCCGCGGTGGTGGTGAACCACCGTGTCGCCACCGATGCCAAGGGCAAGAGCACGAGCACCCCGCTGTCGGCCGAAGAGCTGGAAAAGATCACCGCCCTGGTGCAGCAGAGCCTGGGATTCAACAAGGAACGAGGCGACTCGGTGCGCGTCATCAACGCGCCCTTCCGCGTCGAGCCGCCGCCCAAGCTCGAGGAGATTCCGCTCCACCAGCAGCCCTGGCTGCTGGAACTGCTGCGTGCCGCGGCAGCACCGCTGGCGCTGGCGCTGGTGGCGCTGCTGGTGGTCTTCAAGCTGATCCGCCCGGCGCTGACCGCGGCCGCCGACGCCGCGCCCCGGCCGGTGGGCGGCAAGCTCGACGTGGTCGCCGACA
>DASQFA010000457.1:0-32111 GCA_035633375.1 Rubrivivax sp. | reverse complement strand
GTGGTCTTCGGGCTGCCCCCCGTGGGGGTGTTGCTGTGGATCCTGTTCAACACCTTCCTGGTCGGGTTGTCGGAAGAGCTGATGTTCCGCGGCGTGCTGCTGCAGGCGTTCCGGCGCACGGTGTCGATCTGGCCGGCGGTGGCGCTGACCACGCTGGCCTTCGGTGCCATCCACATGCTGAACGTGTTCATGACTGGCGAACTGCGCGCGGCCTTGATCCAGTCGGCCGCGGCGGCGTTGAGCGGCCTGCTGTTCATCGCCCTGCGCCTGCGCACGGGCTCGCTGTGGCCCTGCATCATCGTCCACGGCCTGTGGGACTTTGCGACCTTCACCATAGCGGCAGCCCGCAGCGGTGAAGCCCAGCCCGGCAGCGGTGGTGGCCCCATGACGTTGATGACGTTCATGCCGATCCTGCTGGTGCTGCCGAATGCCCTGTACGGCCTGTGGCTGATGCGCCGCATCGGCCAGACCCACGCCCAGGCGGATATTTGACCAGCCGTGTCGACGCATTCGCCGCGAATCCCGAACAAAGGAGCCCCATGACCCTCGCCTCGAAGACCATCGTCGGTGCCGCACTCGTCCTGGCTTTCGCACCGGCGGCCACTTGGGCGCAGGCCGCCTCAGCGCAGCCTGCCACCGCCTCACAGCCGGCTGCTGCCGCCGCGCAGCCGGCCGACCCCGCCGCCGTGCTGCAGGGCGCCCAGCGCATCGGTGCCGGCCGCTTCACCGCCTACCGCAAGGGTGCCAGCACGCTGGTGGTGCTGCCGCCGGGGTCGGTCGGCAAACCGCTGCTCTGGTACACCGAGGTGGTGCGCGTGCCGGCCGGCGCGGTGACTGCCGACAAGGGCCTGCAGGTCAGCAGTCGGCTGGCCCGCTTCGAGCGCGTGGGCAACGTCATCCACGTGCGCGACCTGAGCACGACACAGCAGCGCCGCGCCGGCACCGCGCCGGGCGAGACGCCGCCGCCTGGAGACTCGCCCGCCGGGGTGCCGGGCGCGGCGCCCCGAGACCCGAAGGTCCGCCCGATCGACGTGGCGCTGACCAGTTCGGAAACCGGCGCGCTGATCGCCAGCTTTCCGGTCGTGGGCAGCCTGCCCGATGGCGGCGTAGTGGTCGACGTGACGGCCACTTTCTCAAACGACATCGCCGCGGCCACTGGCCGCAGCATCCTGGCCAAGGTCGGCGCGGTGCCGGCGGCGGTGGACCCGGCCAGGTCCTACATCGACGGCGTGCGCGTGCGCGGCGATGCGCTCACCGTGCGCTCTCACGTCACCTTCCTGGCCGGTCTGAAGTCGGATCCCCAGGCCGGGCCACAGCCGGTGTCGGTGGTGCTGGGCCATTCGATCGTTTTCCTGCCCGATAACCCAATGGCCGCACGTCCCGCCGACCCACGGGTGGGCTTCTTCAGCAACGAGTACACCGAGTTCGAGTCCGAGCGCGGCACGGCGCAGGACAGCAAGGCGCTGATCGGGCGCTTCCGGCTGGAGAAGGCCAACCCGGCGGCGGCGGTCAGCGACCCCGTCAAGCCCATCACCTACTACCTGGGCCCCGGCATGCCCGAGCGCTGGAAGCCGTTTGTCACCGCCGGCGTGCTGCAGTGGCTGCCCGTCTTCGAGGCGGCTGGCTTCAGCAACGCCATCCGCGTGCTGGAGGCGCCCACGCCCGCGCAGGACCCGAACTGGTCGCCCGAGGACGTGACGATCAACGTCATCCGCTGGGTGCCCCAGGAGAACGTCAACGCCATGGGCCCGCGCGTCACCGACCCGCGTTCGGGTGAAACCCTGTCGGCCCACATCCAGGTCTGGCCCCAGGTGATCGACGGCTTCGGGCAGTACTACTGGGGCTTGTTTGGCGGCTCTGGCGTGGATGCCGGCGCAGCCCGGCTGCCGCTGTCCACCGAGAAGTCGGGCGCGCTGCTGAGCTACGTCGTCGCCCACGAGGTGGGCCACACGCTGGGCCTGATGCACAACCAGATCGCCTCCACCGCCCACACCGTGGCACAGATGCGCAATCCGGCCTTTGCCAACCGCTACGGGCCCAACAGCTCGATCATGGCCTACGGCCGCTTCAACCAGGTGGCGCAGCCGGGCGACGGCATCACGCAGTTGTGGAGCGTGATCGGCCCCTACGACCTGGCGGCCATCAAGTACGGCTACGGCGTGTTCGGCACCGACCCGGCCAGCGAGCGGCGCGAACTGGCCGCCTTTGCCGAGACCTTCTCGCGCGACCGGCAACTGTACTGGGGCAGTGAGGAGGGGGTCGAGCTGATCAGCCGCTTCCATCAGGACCCGCGTGTGCAGACCGAGAACACGGGTGTCGAGCGGGTGGAAGCCACCCGACTGGGTGTGGCCAACCTGTTGCGTTCGCTGGACCGGCTCGACGCCGGCACCGGCGGCGACGTCAAGCTTTATGCGTCCACCTACGGCGTGCTGCTGTCGCGCCATGTGGGCCTGCTGAAGTCCGTCAACCGCATGCTGGCTGGCGTCATGCCGGCCATGGATGCGGGCGAGGGCCCGCGGCCCAAGCTGGTGCCGGCGGCCGAGCAGCGGCAGTCGGTGCAATACCTGCTGGGCGAAGGTGCGGCCTCGCTGGAGCCCTATGCCGCGCCGGCGGTGGTGGAGCGGGTGTCGGTGTACGGCGGCTACCGTGCCATCGACCGCCAGCAGGCCGCGATCGTCACCGACCTGATGACCGGCTCCACCGTTGCCCTGCTCGAAAGCCAGCGCCGCAGCGACCCGGCGGCCTATTCGTCGCTGGACTTCGGCCGCGACCTCACTGCGGGCGTTTGGGGCGATCTGAAGACCAGCAATCCCACCCGGCGAGCGCTGCAACGCGGCTACATCGAAGCCGCCAAAGAACTGCTGACGGCCTGGTCCAAGGGCGGCGCCGACGAGAAGAAGATGGCCGACGCGCTGCGCGGCGAGTTGCCGGTGTCGCCGACGGTCGCCCGCGCAATCGTGGAGACCGGCGACGATACCGTGTTCATCCCCTGGTTGCACGCGGCCTTGCCGCCGCTGAAGGCGCGCCTGGAAGCCGCCTCGCGCAGCGCCACGGCCGAAGCCGACCGCCTGCACTACGCCGACATGGCCCTGCAGGTGGCGCGGCTGCAGAAGATCGGCATGCCCTGAAGCAAGACAGATGCCATTCCCATGGGCCTTGATGTCCTGTACGGCGCTGCCAGTGCAGGCTTTTGCCACCCCGGCGCGGGCACTGACGCAGCTGCGCCCGGAGTCGGCCATGACGCGGAGAAACCATCGATGAAGCCATGCGCCTGGACGACGCTTTCGCTGGCCTTGATGGGCTCGGCCGTGTCTTCATCGGAGCTTGCGTCCCTTATCGATCTGCCGGTGGCAAGCGCTGCGCTTGTTCCGGCTTCGCAATACCGCGAAGCCTCGTCGCGCGCCGCGCGCACTGGCTCGCCGGTCGATATCGCGCTGGGCGTTGCCGGCTCGTTCGAAGGGTCGCGACAGCTGATCGTGCAGACCAACGAGGGCGCCGAGTCGCCATCGGCTTCGCGCGTGACTGTGATCCGGGACGGCCTGCTGGACGATGCGGTGAGGACCGAGCGCTGGGACATCCACCTGACTCGAACGGCGGCAGGCCCCTGGGAGATCAGGCAGGTCAGCAAGTCATGGCGCTGCTGGCGCGGCGCCAAGCCGGCAGGGTTCGAAGCGCAGCCGTGTCCCTGAGACGGCGTGCGCCAGTTCCGACACGAGCTTAGCCGGGGCGCAGCGAGCTGGCCGCCCGTTCGGCCGCGTGGTCGAGTACTGACCCGACCTCTGGCGCGGGGGGAGTGAATGGCCGCCAGGTCTCGTCCGTGCTGACTGAGAAAGGAGCAATGGCGTGTTTGCAACGATGCGGGCGCCCGGCGCTGATACCGGATCCATGGCCCGGCCAGCGGCCTGCCAGCCCTGCGGCCAGTCCGCTTGAACGGTCTGCGGCGGGTTGCTGCGCACGACGAGCGGCACACAGCGGGCGCGCCTTGCAAGCCCCAGGCCCCTTGCAGTCGCGGCACTGTGGCCCCATCTGCGCCTGATGTGGAAACGGATGACATTGTTGTGGGTGCTGGTGCGCGGCGACGCGCGCCGGCTCTGGTTCGCGCTGCGTCACCCGGGCGCGCCGGGCTGGCTCAAACCTGCCACCGCGTTGCTGCTGCTTTACCTGGTCTCGCCGGTGGACCTGATTCCGGACGTGTTGCCGGTGATCGGCGTGGTCGACGACTTGGTGCTGTTGCCGTTGGCGGTGCATTGGCTGCTGTCGAAGCTGCCCGCGCCATTGCGCGCAGATATCGACAGCCGATTCGGCGCATCCGAGCGCGCCGATACGCCAGCCAACGGGCACGGCGGCTAGCCGCCCTGCGTACGGTACAGCCAAGTTGTTCACACCACCGGCCGCGCCGTGCGGCCGGGCGTGATGTCGGCCCGGTTGCAGCGCCTGCGCCACGCGCACAATCGCAGGCGTGAAGACACATTCCAAACCACTGCAGGCCCCTGGCGAACGACGCCAGGGCAATGATCGTCGTCGGCGCGAGAGTGCACCGCCTGGTGCCTGGGAACGGCGGCGCAGCGTCGAGCCCCGCAAGCCGGAGGTTGCCGAGGTGGAGATGAGCCCTTCGCAATGGGATGCGCTGCATGGCGACGCGTTTCCGCAGGCGGCAGGCACGCCGTCCGGCACGAGCTGAGCTGTAGCTCTTTAGTCGGCAGCGCTGGCCGCGCGCGCAACGCCGGCGTCCTGCGCCGACTTGAATCCGTCCACCACCTTCGTCTCTTGCGCCTGCGCCTGCCGGGCCTGCTCGGCCTGCATCGCGCCCACGGTGGCGGCGGCGCCTGCCACCTCCGCACCACAGCCAGTGAGCGCCAGCGCGGCCATGACCCCTGCCATCGTGGACGCGAGATGTCGGATGGGCAATGATGGGTTGGACATGGTGATTCGGGTGGCTGGCTGCTGAAACGGCATGGTAGGCGCGGCAGGCCGTGCCGCGCTGGTACTTTGTCTCGCATCAGGGTCAGGAGCACAGGCCGGGAACCCGCTTTCGACCCTCCCCTTGGGCGCGTCTGGCCCTGGAACGCGGGCGCGGCGCCTTGCCAGGACGCGCCTTCCGCCATGCAGGCTGCCTCGCTGCGCTCGGCCCGCTGGGCTCGGGCCGCGTTGCGCGGCACTTGACTGCCGAGCATCGGTACCATGCACCATCTCCACAACCGGGTGGCCAAACATGGGCGCTCCAACGGGCTTCAGGTTGCCGCGGGTACTTCTTCCGCGGCCCGGCATCGATCTGTCGAAATGGGCCGTGGTGGCCTGCGACCAATACACGTCCGAGCCGGAATACTGGCGCAATGTCGCAAGTGAAGTGGGTGACGCGCCTTCGACGCTGCATCTGATCTTCCCAGAGATTCTGCTGGGCTCGGCGCAGGCCCCCGCACGCATCCAGACGATCCAGCAGTCGATGCGGCGCTACCTTGCCGACGGCCTGTTGCGAGAGCACGTCGGGGCGATCTATGTCGAACGCAGCCTGGGCCAGCGCACGCGCCGTGGCCTGATGCTGGAACTCGATCTCGAGCACTATGACTTTGCCAGCGCGTCGACCAGCCTGATCCGGCCGACCGAAGGCACGATGGTCGAGCGTCTGGCCCCGCGCATCGAGGTGCGCAGCGGCGCGGAGCTCGAGTTGCCACACATCCTCGTGCTGATCGACGACCCCGCGCACACGGTCATCGAGCCCATCGGCAGCGCCCGAGACGCGCTGCACAGGCTGTATGACACCGAGCTGATGCTCGGCGGCGGGCGTGTCGCCGGCTTCGCCGTCGACGCGGTGCGCATCGAGCCTGCCGTCCAGGCGCTGAGTGCCCTAGGCAACCCGCAGGCCTTCGCGGCGCGCTACGGCGTGCCGGCGACGACCCCGCCGATGCTCTTTGCCGTGGGCGACGGCAACCATTCCCTGGCCACGGCCAAGGCCATCTGGGAGCGTGTCAAGGGCGCGGTGGGCCTGCATCATCCCAGCCGCTACGCGCTGGTCGAAGTCGAGAATATCCACGATCCCGCGCTCGAATTCGCGCCTATCCACCGTCTGCTGTTCGGGGTTCGCGCCGACCTTCGCCAGGCCCTGGCCCAGGCCTTTGGCAGTCGCTTGAGCTGCGACGATGTGCCTTCGGCCACGGCCATGCGCGAGCGCGTGATGGCCGCGCACGGCCCGCAGCAGACCGCCGGGCTGATCGGGCCCGGCGCGCGCTGCAGCGTGATCGAGATAGCCGACCCGCCCTCGACGCTGGCAGTCGGCACCTTGCAGCCGTTCATCGACGCGCTGATCGAGCGCGGCGGCGCCAGCCACGTCGACTATGTGCATGGCGATGAGGCGCTGGAACACCTGGCGACGCAGGACGGACGCGCCGGCATTCACCTCGCACCGGTAAGCAAGAGCGAACTGCTGCGCCGGGTAGTGCGCGAAGGCCCCTTGCCGCGCAAGACCTTCTCGATGGGTGAAGCGAACGAAAAGCGCTTCTACGTCGAGGCGCGGCGCATCCGTGAACCCGAGGGCATCGCCGCCGATCGCTGACTTGATCGCGTCCCGCGGCGCAGCGGCCACGCTGCAGCGTGGCGGGCTCAGCCGTTGGCGCCGTTGACGATTTTTTGCAGCGCGGGCAGGTCCAGTACGTGGATCTGCCGCTGCTTGACCTGCAGCACGCCGTCGTCCTGGAACTTCGAGAAGCAGCGGCTGACCGTCTCCAGCTTGAGCCCCAGGTAGGCACCGATTTCCTCGCGCGTCATGCGCAGCACCAGTGACGATGGCGAGAAGCCCCGTGCCTGCAGGCGCTGCGTCAGGTTCAGCAGGAAGGTTGCCAGCCGTTCCTCGGCATGCATGCTGCCCAGCAGCAGCATGACACCATGGTCGCGCACGATCTCGCGGCTCATGATCTTGTGGAACTGGCGCTGCAGATCGGTAAAATCGCGAGACAGGGACTCGAGCTGGCCGTAGGGGATCACGCAGACCTGCGAATCCTCGAGCGCCACCGCATCGCAGGTGTGCCGATCGCTGCCGATGCCGTCGAGGCCCAGCAGCTCGCCGGCCATCTGGAACCCGGTCACCTGGTCGCGGCCATCCTCGGAAGACACCCGCGTCTTGAAGAAGCCGGTGCGCACGGCAAACAACGACGCAAAGGCATCGCCGCTGCGAAACAAGGTGTCGCCGCGGTGTACCGTGCGGCGCGTGGCCACCAGCGAGTCGAGACGCTCGAGTTCATGGTCGGAAAACCCCACCGGCAGACACAACTCACGCAAGTTGCAGCTCGAGCAGGCGACTTTCAGTTCCGCTGCTTTGATCGGCACCACAGTGGCAGATGAGGTCACGGTAAACGGGGTTGCGGGGTCGTCGCGACCCAAACTGAATTTTAGCCGATGTGCAAGGCTTGCCGGACAAAGGTTTTGCGCTGGATCAAAACCGCCAACGAGCCCGTCTTGCAACATGCCCGCCATGAACGAGCTTGCCACTGCAGCGCGGGCCGAGGCGACGCCCCTGCTGTCCGAGGCGCTGTTGCGGCGCTTCGATACGCCCGGGCCGCGCTACACCTCCTATCCCACGGCCGACCGCTTCATCGAGGCCTTTGCTGCGGACGACGTCTGCCGCGCGCTGGCGCAGCGGGCACAGGGCGCCATGGCGGGACAGTCCGCCCCGCTGTCGCTGTATGTGCACATCCCGTTCTGCGAATCGGTGTGCTATTACTGCGCCTGCAACAAGGTCATCACCAAGCAGCACGAGCGCGCCACCGAGTACCTGGACGCACTGCAGTCCGAGATTGATCGGGTCGTTGCGCTGCTCGGCACAGGGCAGCCGGTGTCGCAACTGCACTTTGGCGGCGGCTCGCCGACCTTCCTGTCCGACGTAGAGCTCGGCCGTGTGATGGCCTCGCTGCGCGGTACGTTCCACATCGACAAGTGCACCGAGATGTCGATAGAGGTCGATCCGCGGACCGTGACGCCGCCGCGCCTGGCCTTCTTTCGCCAGCTCGGCTTCAACCGCATCAGCTTCGGCGTGCAGGACTTCGACCCCCAGGTGCAACTGGCCGTGCATCGCGTGCAGCCCTTCGACAGCGTGCGCGAGCTGATGGACAGCGCGCGCCAACTGGGCTTCGACTCGATCAACGCCGACCTGATATACGGCTTGCCGCGGCAGACACCGCAGAGCTTTGCCCGTACCGTGGAGCAGATCGGCGAACTGAGGCCGGACCGCATTGCGCTTTATGCCTATGCCCACCTGCCGCAACGCTTCAAGCCGCAGCGCCGCATCATCGCCGACGAACTACCCAACGCCGCACAGCGCCTGGGCATGCTGGGCGGCGCCATCGGCGGTTTCCTGGGGCGCGGCTACCAGTACATCGGCATGGACCATTTCGCGTTGCCCGACGATGCGCTGGCCGTGGCCAAGCGCCAGGGCCGGCTGCACCGCAACTTCCAGGGCTACAGCACCCAGCCCGACTGCGACCTCATCGGCCTGGGCGTGTCGTCCATCGGCAAGCTGGGGACCAGCTACTACCAGAACGCGAAGACGCTGCCCGAGTACTACGACGCGCTGCGACAGGGGCAACTGCCGGTGCAGCGCGGCATCGCGCTGAACCGCGACGACGTGCTGCGCCGCGCGGTCATCATGGCGCTGATGTGCCAGGGCCGCGTGGAGTTCGAATCCATCGAACTGGCGCATCTGATCGACATGCACGAGTACTTCGCCAACGAACTGGAGCAACTTCGGCCGATGGCCGAAGCCGGCCTGGTGGAGATCGAACCCGGCGCCGTGCAGGTCACCGACACCGGCTGGTACGTGGTGCGGGCGGTGGCGATGGTGTTCGACCGCGCGCTGCAGAACGACAGGCAGCGCGAGCGTTTCTCGCGCATCATCTGATCGGCCCTGGCAACGCCACCCGGCGCTGCTGCCGTTACGGGCAGCGCAGGGCTCGGCATCCGCGCTGGGCGGTGGCGGCAAGCCAATGCGCGGTCAGCGCCGCCGTGCCACCAGGCCGATGAGCGCGGAATGGCCCCGATGGCCGCTGCCTTCGGCGACTTCGGCCTCGTAGTCGCGCAGCTCGGTGATTTCGAGTGCGCCGAAGGCCTCGCGCAGCAGCGCCTCGGTGTACAGATGCGACGCGATCGGCGGGCCGCCGGTGCGGTATTCCAGCTGCCGCGGTGTGTAGCCCTGCAGCACCAGCCAGCCGCCCGGCTTCAGGCAACGCACCATGTGGGAGAACAAACGCTCGCGCAGCGGCGGGTCGGCGAACTGCACGAAGATCGCCGCCACGCCGTCGTAGACCGCATCCGGCCAGGCATGGTCGTCGCAGCCGGCCAGCGCAAAGTTCACCTGCACACCCTGCGCATCGGCCAGGCGCCGCGCCTTGGCCACGGCGAGCTCGGCGATGTCGAAGGCGTCCACCTGCAGCCCGCGTCCGGCCAGCCAGACGCTGTTGCGGCCTTCGCCGTCGGCCACGCACAGCACGCGCTGGCCCGGCTGCCATAGGCCGGCGTGTTCACGCAGCCACTCGTTCGGCGCCGTGCCGAACAGGTAGTCCTCGCCGGCGAAGCGCTTGTTCCAGGTGCCGGCGGGGTCGGCGAAGGGGCTGTCGCTGACTGGGCCCATGCTCGATGGCTGCGTCTTCAGGCGCTGCGCGCGTCTTCGCCGATCAGCAGGCGCGTGTCGCCGACGAACTGGTGCGGCGGAATCTCCAGGTTGGTCGGCGCGGGCTTGTTCTTGAACGCCCGCCCGGCGCCGTCGAAGGTGGAGCCGTGGCAGGGGCAGAAGAAGCCGCCCGCCCAGTCGGACGGCAGGCTGGGGTTGCCCGCGCCGGCCGGCGCCGTGCTCGGCGAGCAGCCCAGGTGGGTGCAGATGCCCACCGCCACGAAGAGCTCGGGCCGCAGCGAACGGGTGGCGTTGCGCGCATAGTCGGGCTGCTGGTCGCGCAGCGAGTTCGGGTCCACCAGGTCGGGGCTTGGCGGCTGCAGCGCCGCCAGCATCTCGGGGGTGCGCCGCAGGATCCACACCGGCTTGCCGCGCCATTCCACCGTCTTCATGGCGCCGGGCAGGATGTCGCCGATCTCGACCTCGACCGCCGCGCCCATGGCACGGGCGCGCTCGCTCGGCGCGAAGGACGAGACGAAGGGCACCGCCGTGGCCACGGCCGCAACGCCACCGGCCACGCCGGTGGCCAGCAACCAGGTGCGACGCTCGGCGTCGGCGGCGCCAGGCAGGAGGAGGGTGTGTGCAGTCATGTTGGGGGTCCTTGAGTTGGGCATTCACGTGTACGGCACATAGGCCGCCTGCATGGCGTCGGTGAACGCGTCCGCCGCGAGCGCCGGCGCCATGATGCAGGTGGCGGCCAGCAGGCCTGTCGATGCGCGGCGCAATCTCATGGTCGCTCTTGCTTGTTTGATGAAGCCGGCTTGGCGCGAGTGCGCCTGGCAGGCGCGGCACGTGCCCCCGCGGCACCGCGCGCCGCGGTGTTGACGAAGACCGCCCGTTCCGACGCCACACGCTCGAAGCGTCGGGCGATGTTGCCGCACACCAGATCGCACAACGCATACACCGAGTCATCGGCCATGCGGTAGTAGACGCTGGTGCCGCGGCTTTCACGTGCCACCAGCCCATGTGTCGTGAGCAGCGCCAGGTGGCGCGACACGTTGGCGGCGGTGAAGCCCGTCAGCTGCGCCAGCTCGCCGACATTGCGTTCGCCGCCCCGCAGCAGGTTCAGCAGCGACAGGCGCGTCGGCTCGGCCAGCGTCTGGAAGTAAGCCGCCACCTGTTCGAGCGCTTCCTTGGGCAGGTCTTGCATGCGCATGCACATCGGGAGTTCCGGGATCGACATCATGCCTGATCTGCCTTTGATGTACTTTGCATTTACGCAAAAGTGTACTTGACTATTTAACTGTGTACGCAAATAATACATCAACGAGCCAAGGATGACCAGCCCCGGTGGGCCGGCCGCCCAGGCGGTGCAACAGGAGCAAGGGCATGTGGAAAGTGGGGGTGCTGGTGCTGAGCTTGGCGGCGGCGCTGCCCGGTCCGGCGGTGGCTTCGGCTGCGGGGCCGCTGGCCACGGCAGCGGTGCGCCTGACCGGTGACGCAGCCACGCGCGGTTTCGACGGCGTGGTCGAGGCGGTGCGCCAGACCGTGGTCGCGGCCCAGGTGGCCGGCGCGGTGACGGCGCTCGAGGTGAAGGTCGGCGACACGGTCAAGGCCGGTCAGGTGCTGGCGCGCATCGACGCGCGCGCCGCCGAGCAGAACGCCAGCGCCAGCGACGCCCAGGTGCGCTCCGCACAGGCGCTGCTGGAGGTGGCGCGCAAGGACTTCGATCGGCAGAGGCAGTTGTTCGACAAACAGTACATCAGCCAAGCCGCGCTGGAGCGCGCCGAATCGCAGTACAAGGCCTCGCAGGCGCAGGCCGCGGCGCTGCTGGCGCAGGCCGGCGCGGCGCGCACGCAGTCGGGCTTTCACGTGGTGCGCGCGCCCTATGCGGGCGTGGTCGCCGAGGTGCCGGTGTCCCTGGGCGACATGGCGATGCCGGGCCGTGCGCTGCTCACGTTGTATGAACCGGGTGCCTTGCGTGTCACGGCCGCCGTGCCGCAAAGCGCGATCCCGGCGCCTCCCAAGGGCTTGAGGGTCGAGTTCGCGGGGCTGCCCGAAGCGCAGCGCTGGCTGGATGCCACGCAGGTGCAGGTGCAGGTGCTGCCCACCGTGGATGCGGCAACCCACACCGTGCAGTTGCGCATCGCGCTGCCTGCGGGCCTGGCAGGCGTGGTGCCGGGCAGCTTCGCGCGCGTGTGGGTGCCGGCGGTGGGGCCGGGCGCCGCGGGCCGCCTGGTGGTGCCCAGCGCCGCGGTGGTGCGCCGCGCGGAGATGACCGGTGTCTATGTGGTCAATGCCCAGGGCGGGGCCCTGCTGCGCCAGGTGCGCCTGGGCCGCCCCGTTGGCGACAGCGTCGAAGTGCTGTCCGGCGTGTCGGCCGGCGAGCGCGTGGCGCTCGACCCGCAGGCCGCCGCCCGTCAGCCCTGAGGACCGCGCGTGAACACCCACCTGGGCATTTCCGGCCGCATCGCCGCCTTCTTCCAGTCGGCGCAGATCACGCCCTTGCTGGCGTTGGTGGCGCTGCTGCTGGGCGCCTTTGCCGTGCTCGTCACGCCGCGCGAGGAAGAGCCGCAGATCAACGTCACCATGGCCAACGTGCTCATTCCGTTCCCCGGCGCGTCGGCGCGCGACGTGGAGCAGATGGTGGCCACGCCGGCCGAGCAGGTGCTGTCGCAGATCGCGGGCGTCGAGCATGTGATGTCGATGTCGCGCCCGGGCCTGGCGGTGATCACCGTGCAGTTCAAGGTGGGCGTGGCGCGCACCGAGGCGCTGGTACGGCTGTACGACACGGTGAATGCCAACGCCGACTGGTTGCCGAAGGGCCTGGGCGTGCTCGACCCGATCATCAAGCCCAAGGGCATCGACGACGTGCCCATCGTCACGCTGACGCTGTTCGGCCCCAACGCCGGCTCCAGCTCCGGCCCCGCCGACGAGCCGCCTCCAGGCGGGGCGCGCCCCCTTGGGGGGCCGCGGCCGCAGGCGACTGGGGGGCCCAGTTTCGTCGGTGCCTACGACCTGGAACGTGTGGCGCACAGCCTCGAGGCCGAGCTGAAGCGCGTGCCCGGCACGCGCGAGGTCACCACCCTGGGCGGGCCCGGCCGCGCCGTGCGTGTCGAAATCGATCCGGCGCGCCTGGCCAGCAGCGGCGTCACCGTGCCCGACCTGCGCGCCGCACTGCAATCCGCCAACCTGGGCCTGCCGGTAGGCGAGCTGCTCAGCGGCAACCGCGCGGTGGCGGTGGAGTCGGGTCCGTTCATGAAGGATGCGCGCGAGGTCGCCGAGCTGGTGGTGGGCGTGCGCGCCGGCAAGCCGGTGTTTCTGCAGGACGTGGCCACGGTGGTGGATGGGCCGCTGCCGGCGGCTCGTTATGTGTGGCACGGCGTGGCGGGCAAGGACGGCGGCGAGTTCCCGGCCGTGACGATCGCCATCACCAAGAAGCCCGGCGAGAACGCCATCGACGTGGCCAACGCAGTCATGCAGCGCGTGCACAGCCTGCGCAACACCGTCATCCCGGCCGAGGTGCAGGTGGTCGAAACGCGCAACTACGGCGCATCGGCCAACGACAAGGCGATCAAGCTGATCCAGAAGCTGCTCTTCGCCACCGCGGCGGTGGTGGCACTGGTGTTCATCGCCCTGGGCCGGCGCGAGGCGGCGATCGTCGGCAGCGCGGTCATCCTGACGCTGATGGCCACGCTCTTCGCCAGCTGGGCCTGGGGCTTCACGCTGAACCGGGTGTCGCTGTTCGCACTGATCTTCTCCATCGGCATCCTGGTGGACGATGCCATCGTGGTGGTGGAAAACATCCATCGCCACCAGCAGCTCTACCCCGGCAAGACGCTGGTGCAGATCATTCCGGGCGCGGTGGACGAGGTCGGCGGGCCGACCATCCTGGCCACGCTGACGGTGATTGCCGCATTGTTGCCGATGGCCTTCGTCTCCGGGCTGATGGGCCCGTACATGAGCCCGATCCCGATCAACGCCAGCATGGGCATGCTGCTGTCGCTGGCCATCGCCTTCGTCGTCACGCCGTGGCTGGCGCGCATCTGGATGAAGGCCCTGCCGGCGGGTGA
Source organism: Rubrivivax sp. (assembly GCA_035633375.1). Lineage (GTDB taxonomy): Bacteria > Pseudomonadota > Gammaproteobacteria > Burkholderiales > Burkholderiaceae_C > Rubrivivax. Next base: position 18,443 of record DASQFA010000457.1, on the reverse strand, counting down.
TGCGGCCGAGCATGCCCAGCCGCACGGGCTGTCGGCCAGGCTGGCGCCGCTGTTCGAAGCCGTCTTCCGCCCCTTGCTCGACGAGCGGCGCGGCGCGCGCAACCGGCTGCTGCTGGGCCTGGGCGTGTTCGTGCTGATCGGCCTGTCGGTGCTGCTGCCGGTGCTTGGCCTGGTGCAGCTGAAGATGCTGCCCTTCGACAACAAGTCGGAGTTCCAGGTGGTGGTGGACATGCCCGCAGGCACCCCGCTGGAAAAGACCGCCGCGGTGCTGCACGAGCTGGGCGCGCACCTGGCCATGCTGCCCGAAGTGACGCACTACCAGGCCTATGCGGGCACCGCCGCGCCGATCAACTTCAACGGCCTGGTGCGCCAGTACTACCTGCGCAGCGGCGGCGAGGTGGGCGACCTGCAGGTGAACCTGGTGGACAAACATCACCGCAGCGAGCAGAGCCACGCCATCGCCATGCGCGTGCGCCCGGCCCTGCAGGCCATCGGCCAGCGCCATGGCGCCAATCTCAAGGTGGTGGAGGTGCCGCCGGGGCCGCCGGTGCTGTCGCCGCTGGTGGCCGAGATCTACGGGCCTGAAGCCGAAGGCCGGCGCCAGGTGGCCCAGGCAGTGCGCGGCGTGTTTGCCAAGACCGATGGCGTGGTCGATATCGACGACAGCAGCATCGCCGATGCGCCGCGCACGCTGCTGCTGGTGGACCGGCGCAAGGCCGCGATGCGCGGCGTGTCGCAGCAGGAGATCGTGGCCACGCTGCGCGCCGGCCTGGCCGGCGAGGCCACGGCCTACCTGCACGACCAGAGCAAGTACCCGGCCGCGGCGACGATCCGCCTGCCGGCCGAAGCGCACGGCGACCTGGATGCCTTGCTGCAACTGGCGGTGCGCAGTACCGACGGCAAGCTGGTCGCCATCCGCGAGCTGGTGACGGTGAGCGACACGTTGCGCGAGCAGCCGGTGTTCCACAAGGACCTGCTGCCGGTGAACTACGTCGTCGCCGACATGGCCGGCGCAGTGGACAGCCCGCTGTACGGCATGTTCAAGATGCGCGGCGATGTGGCGGCCATCACGACGCCGGGCGGTGGCACCCTGGCGGAGACCTTCATCCGCCAGCCGCTCGATCCGTACCGCGGCTACACCCTCAAGTGGGACGGCGAATGGCAGATCACCTATGAGACCTTCCGCGACATGGGCGCGGCCTATGCGGTGGGGCTGGTGCTGATCTATCTGCTGGTGGTGGCGCAGTTCGGCAGCTACCTGACACCGTTGATCATCATGGCGCCGATCCCGCTGACCGTCATCGGCGTGATGCCGGGCCATGCGCTGCTGGGCGCGCAATACACCGCCACCAGCATGATCGGCATGATCGCGCTGGCCGGCATCATCGTGCGCAACTCGATCCTGCTGGTGGACTTCATCAACCTGCAGCTGCGCAGCGGCATGCCCTTCAAGCAGGCGGTGGTCAGCTCGGCCATCACACGCGCGCAGCCGATCCTGCTGACCGGGTTGGCGGCAATGCTCGGCGCCTTCTTCATCCTCGACGACCCCATCTTCAATGGCCTGGCGATCTCGCTCATCTTCGGCATCCTGGTGTCGACGCTGCTCACGCTGGTGGTCATCCCGCTGTTGTATTTCGTGGCCTACCGCCACCGCCTCGACAAGCTCGTTCCTCAACCGTCTCAAGGAGATTGACATGACATCCTGGCAACTCGTGCGCCTGTTCGCGGGCACTTTCGTGCTGCTTTCGCTGGCCCTGGGCATCCCCGGCAGCCCGCTCTTCGTCAGCCAATGGTGGCTGGCCTTCACCGCCTTCGTCGGTGCCAACCTGCTGCAAAGCGCGCTCACCAAGTGGTGCTTGATGGAAAGCATCCTGCGCAAGCTGGGCGTGCGTCCAGGCGCCTGAAATGGCCCACTCCCAACGCGCTCCGCGCGCCAGCAGCGGGGACGCTGCTGGCGCTCGTAGGCGAGGAACAGTCCGCAGGGACTGTTCCTCGTCCGACTCGCCCCCCTCGAGGGGGCACCGCCAGCGGCCCGGCAAGCGCGGTGCCGCGGCGCCCGCTCGATGGGCGCTGATGGCGCTGGCCGTCGTGGCGCTGCAGGCGCAGGGCGCCGATCTGGTGGATGCCTGGCGCGCCGCGCAGGGCAACGACCTGGAATACGCCGCGGCCAAGGCGGCGCGCCAGGCCGGCGAAACCCGGCGCGAGCAAGGTGCGTCGTTCTGGCGGCCTTCGCTGCAGTTCAGCGGCACGGTGGGCGTGGCCAACAACGAGACCACGACCCGCGGCGCGCGCTTTTCGGCGCCCGGCTTCGGCACGGTCGATGGCGCCTCCTTCGACACCTCGATCAACGCCGGCACGGCCACGCGCTGGGCGCTGCAGGCGCGCCAGCCGCTGTTCAGCCTGGAGCGCGATGCGCAGAAACGCCAACTCCAACTCTCTGCCGACGTGGCCGAGCTCGAATGGCAGTCGGCGCAACAGGCGCTGATGCTGCGCGCCTCGGAGCGCTACTTCGATGCCGCGCTGGCCGCCGAAGCGCTGCGTGTCTTGCGTCGCCAGCAAGAGGCGGTCGAGCGCTCGCTGCTCGAAGCGCGCGACCGCTTCAAGCTCGGCGACGCACCCGTGACCGATACGCACGAGGCGGCGGCGCGCGCCCAGGCCATCCGCGCCGAAGTGCTGGCGGCCGAGACGAACCTGACGCTCAAGCAGGCGGCGCTGGCCGACGTCACCGGCTGGTCGGGCAGCGAGTTGGATTCGCTGGCCCTGGTCCCGGCGGGTGCGGGTGCGGTGCCGCAGGATCTGCCGGCGCTGGCCGCCTGGCTGGCCGACGCCAAGACCGGCAACCTGCAGTTGCGCGTGCAATCGGCCCGTGTCGAGGTGGCGCGACAGGAAGCCAGCAAGTACGGCGCCTCGGCCGCACCCACGCTGGACCTGGTGGCCCAGGTGGCGCAGGACCGGCTCAGCGGCAGCGGCGACTTCGGCTCCGCCAGCAACCACATGAACAACGCCCTCATCGGCGTGCAACTGAATGTGCCGCTTTACAGCGGCGGCTACCGCAGCGCGCGCCAGGACGAAAGCCTGCGCCTGGCTGACCAGGCCCAGGCCGAAGGCGAGCGCACGGCGCAACAGGTGGCACTGGCCACGCGCACCGCCTGGCTCGGCCTGACGGTGGGCGCCTCGCGCGTGTCCGCCCTGGCCGAGGCGTTGCACGCCACGCGCTCGCGCCTGGACGCCACCCGCACTGGCCGCCAGGTGGGTGAACGCACCACGCAGGAGCTGCTGAATGCCGAGAACGACGCCGCGGCGGCCGAACTGGCCCTGCTGCAGGCGCGCGTGTCGCTGCTGCTCGACCGGCTGCGCCTGGCGGCGCTGGCCGGCCGCCTCGACGAAACCCAGTTGCAGGCGGTGAACGCGAGCCTGCTGAACCCGCAACGGCCACGCTGAGCGCGGCCCGCATCCACCCGTCCCCACCCACACTCAAGGAGACCCGCATGGCCCATATCGTGATCCTCGGCGCCGGCACCGGCGGCATGCCCGCCGCCTACGAGTTGCGTGAAATGCTCGACAAGACGCACCGCATCACCGTGGTCAACGCGGTGGACTACTTCCAGTTCGTGCCCTCCAATCCCTGGCTGGCGGTGGGCTGGCGCGACCGCGAATCGATCACATTCCCGATCCGGCCGTACCTCGAGAAGAAGGGCATCGAGTTCGTCGCGCAGCGGGTGGCGCGCATCGCCGCCGAAGGCAATGCGCTGCACTTGCAGGACGGCAGCGAACTGGCCTACGACTATCTGGTCATCACCACCGGGCCGAAGCTCAGCTTCGACGAAGTGCCGGGCGCCGGCCCCGAAGGGCACACCCAGTCGATCTGCGTGGTGGACCATGCGGAGAAGGCTTACGCGCGCTATCTGGAGTTCATCAAGGACCCCGGCCCCGCGATCATCGGCGCGATGCCGGGCGCATCGTGCTTCGGGCCGGCCTACGAGTTCTCGTTCATCTTCAACACCGACCTGAAGCGCCGCAAGCTGCGCCACAAGGTACCGATGACCTACGTCACCAGCGAGCCCTACGTCGGCCACCTGGGCCTGGGCGGCGTGGGCGATTCGAAATCGATGCTGGAAAGCGAGTTCCGCAACCACGACATCAAGTGGATCTGTAACGCCAAGGTGACGCGGGTCGAAGCCGGAAAGATGTTCGTCACCGAACTCGACGACCAGGGCGCGGTGAAGAAGGAGCACGAGCTGCCCTTCAAGTACAGCATGATGCTGCCCGCTTTCAAGGGCGTGGATGCGGTGGCGCAGGTCGAGGGCCTGTGCAACCCGCGCGGCTTCGTGCTCATCGACGAGTTCCAGCGCAGCAGGAAGTACCGCAACATCTTCTCGGCCGGCGTGTGCGTGGCCATCCCGCCAGTGGAGGCCACGCCAGTGGCCACTGGCGCGCCGAAGACCGGCTACATGATCGAGACCATGGTCACGGCGATCGCGCACAACATCGCTGCCGAGCTGGCCGGCCGTCCGGCCGATACCCAGGCCACCTGGAACGCCATCTGCCTGGCCGACATGGGCGACACCGGCGCAGCCTTCGTGGCGCTGCCGCAGATCCCGCCGCGCAACGTCAACTGGTTCAAGAAGGGCAAGTGGGTGCACCTGGCGAAGATCGCCTTCGAGAAGTACTTCATGTACAAGATGAAGAACGGCAGTTCCGAGCCGGTGTACGAAAAATACGTGCTCAAGCTGATGGGCATCCGCAAGCTCGAGTCCTGAACCGCAACCCAAGGAGCAAGACATGCAGAACACCCCCAGCGGCTATCGCGACTTGACGCACGGCGTATCGACCCATCTCGCGAGCCTGCGCACGAGCATGCCGCAGGTGATGAAGGCGTTCAACGAACTCGGACGCGCCGCCACCGCGCCGGGCGTGCTGGATGGCAAGACCAAGGAGCTGATCGCACTGGCGTTGAGCGTGGCCGTGCGCTGCGATCCGTGCATCGGCTTTCACACCAAGGCACTGGTCAAGCTCGGCGCCACGCGCCAGGAGATCGACGAGACGCTGGGCGTGGCCACCTACATGGGCGGCGGCCCGTCGCTGATGTACGCCGCCAGCGCGGTGGCTGCGTTCGAGGAGTTCGCGCAGGCCAAGCCGGCGTGATCCTGGCCGACGGCGCCACGCCCCGGTGCCGTCAAATGTTCACCAGTTCCAGGTACTCGGGCACCGAGCAGGGCCAGGGCTGACGTTCTGCGATGGCTTGGCGCAGGCTGTCCGCGGCTTCGGGTTCGCCGTGCGTCATGTAAAGGTGCCGCGGCGCGCGCGGCAGCGCCAGGATCCAGTCGAGCAGGTCCTGGCGGTCGGCATGGCCGGACAGGCCGTGCAGGGCACACACCTCGGCACGCACCGTGATCCAGTCGCCGTGGATCTTCAGCCGTGTGTGGCCTGCGAGCAGGGCGGCCCCCCGCGTGCCCGCGGCCTGGTGGCCGGCGAAGACAATGGCATGGCGCGCATCGCTTGCATAGGCCTTCAGATGGTGCGCGACGCGTCCGCCATTGGCCACGCCTTCGGCGGCGACAAGGATGCCCGGCGCCTCGAGCTCGTTCATGGCCATCGCTTCTTCTTCGCTTCGGGCGATCGTCACGCCGGCCAGCATCGACGCGCATGCCTCCGCGGACAGGCGGTGTTCACCCGCATGGCGTTGGTAGATCGACACCACCTCGGCCGCGATCGCGCTGTTCAGGTAAACCGGAATGTCGGGGATGCGCGAGGCCGCCTTCAACTGCTGGATGCCGCGCAGCAGCACCTGCGCCTGTCCGGCTGCGAAGGCGGGCACGACGACCACGCCGCCACGAGCTGCCGTGCGGTTGACGATCTTGGCAAGGCGGGTCAGGGCTTCCGGCACACGGTGGCTTTGGTTGCCATAGGTCGATTCCACGAGCACGTAGTCGGCGCCCTCGGGTGGCGCCGGCCGCTGCATCACCGGGTCGTCATGGCTACCCAGGTCGCCCGAGAACAACACCGAGTGCGCGCCGCGGCGCAGGTGCACGCTGGCCGCACCCAGTACATGCCCGGCCCGGCGCAGCCGCAATTCGAAACCCGACACCGGCTCGAAGGCCTCGTCGAACTTGCACGGGTGCAGATGTTCGAGAGCGCGCTGCGCGGCGCTTTCGGTGTAAAGCGGCAGCGCTGGTGCATGCTTGGAGAAGCCCTTGCTGTTGGCAAAACGGGCCTGCTCTTCCTGCAGCCGGCCGGATTCGGGCAACAGCACCTGGCACAACTCGGCGGTGGCCGCGGTGACGAACACCCGGCCCTTGAATCCCAGTTCCACCAGTCGCGGCAGGAAACCGCTGTGATCGATGTGCGCGTGAGTCAGAACGACGGCGTCGATCGTGCTGGTAGGCACGGGCAGTGCCGACCAGTTGTGCAGGCGCAACTGCTTCAGTCCCTCGAACAGGCCGCAATCGACAAGCAGCCGATGCCCGTCGTGTTCAACCAGAACTTTCGAGCCAGAGACGCTGCCGGCGCCGCCGAGAAAGCGCAGTTGCATGCCTTGTGTTCCTCATCGCGCGGCGATCGGCCACACGGTCGCGAGCATTCTTCAGTGCGAACGCCGGGCGCGTCTTGATCGAGCGCAACGCTTCACGCCAGACAGATGAGCCCGATGCGCTGGCCGCCACGCGTCGCAGGGCGGGCACTTTGTGTGCGTTTCTGCGTGCGCTTCAGACGATCGTGCCCAGCAGCAGGGCCTGCAGCACGAAGCGGCGGTTGTCGGCGGGCGAGGTCGTCACGTGGCCCATCTGATCGGCCAGGCGTGCGGTCGGATGATCGAATGACGCAATGCTGTCGTACACCGCCACGCCGGCCGCCTCGGCCACCTGTTGCACCAGCGCGCCGGCCATGCCCTGGCATTCGACTGCGTCATACAGGCGCCCGAGCATGCGCGCGGTGTGCGCTACCTCCAGCGCGGGACTGAGCTCAGACAGGCTCATCGCGACGTGTGCCACGTGGGCGCCCAGCTCGGTGGCGGCGCGCCTGAACAGCACGGCCTCGGGCTGCGTGTCGTCGTGGCACAGCAAGCCCAGGTTCTTGCCGCGCAGCATGGGCTGCGTGAGCCCTGCGACAGCGGCTTGCTGCAATGTGCGGGCGCTGGCCAACAGTGCGCTTTCTTCGGCCGGCGAAAGGCTCGCGAGGGCGGGAAAGTGGCGTCGTGTCAGAATCAGGCCCATGGCGTGCCGCAATGCGTGTACCTAGGCGATCGGGGTCTGCGTAGGCTATCGACGCGTCCTGCGCAGGCCTTGACGCCGGTCAAGCGGTCGTGCGGTGCCGCGCATCGATGCGCCGCTGATACAGAGCATTCACACAGCGTTACCGAGTGAGGCCGGCCATTGTCATGATGTTGCCGAGCCGTGCCTAGCATGAGCTGCATCAATAACCGGCCATTGGCCACCGAGGAGACGAAGATGCTAGATGGCGCCGCACCTGACACGGATGCTGCATACGGGCATGCCGCGAAGAGCATGCCGGCAGTCGACATCACGCTCGAAGGCGACGCGAACCAGCGCGCCAGCCAGCACATTGCCGATACCTTGAAACTGTTGCACGGTGTGTTTGCGCCGCAGCGCCGCATGGTGCATGCCGGCGACGTGATCTACCAGACCGGCGAGCGTTTCGGCAATCTGTACGTGTTGAATTCCGGCTTCTTCAAGATCATCAATCTATCCCTCGACGGGCGGGAGCAGGTGGTCGGACTGAAGTTCCGCGGCGACTGGCTGGGTTTCGACGGCATCGCCAACAGCCACTACACCTGCGACGCGGTGGCCATGGACACCGGTGAAATCTGGCTGCTGCGTTACGACACCCTGCTTGCTGCCTGCGCGCGCTTGCCGGAAGTGCTGAAGCTGCTGCATCAGGCGATGAGCCGCGAGATCGCCGGCGACCGAGACTCGCTGATGTCGGTGTGCACGCTCAACGCCGACGCGCGCGTGGCCGATTTCCTGCGCTACTGGGCCGAGTCGATGGCACAGCGCGGCATGCGCACCGACCAGATCACGCTGCGCATGACACGCGCCGAGATCGGCAACTACCTGGGCATGACGCTCGAGACGGTGAGCCGTGCGCTGTCGAGGCTGGCGCGATGCCGTCTGATCCATTTTGCCGAGAAGGGCCGGCGCGAGATCCAGATCCCGCAGGTCTCGGCGCTGTCGGAGTTTGTGCAGCGCAGCCTGACACCGGCAGGGGTGCTGCTGCAGTAGGCGGCGCCGGCGCTGCGCCGGTCCCGCGGCCCGGGCCATGGGGCGCTGGGGCGGCATCAGCCCGCAGCGTGGCGCGGGTTGATCAGCTTGCCGATGGCCGCAGCCAGTTCGCTGCGCGTGTAGGGCTTGCGCAGCAGTTCCCAATTCGACGGCGCCTCGCGGTCGGCATGCAGCAGTTCGGACGAATAGCCCGACATCAGCAGCACCGCTATGTTCGGCAGACGCTTCTGCGCCAGCGCGGCCAGTTGCGTGCCGCGCATGCCTGCACCCAGCGCGATGTCGCTGAGCAGCAGGTCAAACCCCGCCTCGGGCCCCAGCGCCAGCAGCGCCTGTTCACCGCTGGCCGCCACGGTCACGCGGCAGCGCAGCGTTTCGAGGTGGTCGCGCACCACCTCGCGCACATCGGCGTCGTCCTCGACGAGCAGCACCTGCAGGCCCTCGGCCAGAGTCTGGCCGGCCGGTGCGTCGCTGTCGAGCGCAACGCCCTTGTGCACAGACCGCGGCAGGTAGAGTGTGAGCGTGGTGCCCGCATCGGGGGCGCTCTCGAGGCCCACCGCACCCTTGGACTGCTTGACGAATCCATACACCGTGCTCAGGCCCAGGCCGGTGCCGCGACCCGGCTCCTTGGTGGTGAAGAAGGGCTCGAAGGCGCGCCGCTTGACGGCTTCAGGCATGCCGCTGCCGGTGTCGCGGATGGTGATGGCGACAAATGCGTCGTCCCGCGCGTTCGGGTCGTCGAGGCTGTTGCGCACCGCCGCGGGCAGGGCGGCGCAGGCCTCGGCTCGAAAACTCAGCGTGCCGCCTTCGCGCATGGCGTCGCGCGCGTTGATGGCGATGTTCAGCAGCGCCGCCTCGAGCTGGCCCGGATCGGCCAGCACATGCGGGCACGAGCGCGTGGCCTGCACTTCGATGCGGATGCGCTGGTCGAGCGTGCGGCGCAGCGTGTCGGCCAACGAGTTCACCAGCTGATTGACATCCATCGCGCTGGGCTGAAGCACCTGTCGCCGCGAGAACGCCAACAGCTTGCCGGTCAGCTCGGCGCCGCGCTGCGACGCCCGCGTTGCCGCGGCAACGAGCTGCTGGCCGTAGGCGTCGTCGGCCATCGCGGGCAGTTCTTCCAGCACTTGCAGGTTGCCCCGGATGACGGTGAGCAGGTTGTTGAAATCGTGCGCGATGCCGCCCGTGAGCTGGCCGACGGATTCCAGGCGCTGCGCATGTTTCAGCGCGTCTTCGGATCGCGCACGCTGCAGGCAGGTGGCCAACAGGTTGCACAGCGACTCGAGGAAGCGCACTTCGTCCTCGCCGAAGGCTTGAGCGTTGCGCGAGTACAGCGTCAGCGTGCCGACCGTATGGCCGCGGTCGGACAGCGGCAGCGCCAGGGCGGCCTTCAGGCCCGCCGCGAGATAGGCCGCAGGCACGGCGAAGCGTTGCTCGCCGGGCAGATCCTGCACATGCACGGCCCGCCCCTGGCGCAGCACCCGTCCGGGCAGGGTGTCGACGGGGTTCGTCAGGTGCATGCCCACGGTCTCGCCGCGCATCAAGCCAACGCCGCTGGCCAGGGACAACACCACGCCATTGCTTTGCAGCAGGTACACCATCGCCACGTCGAGCTGCAGCGCATCGGCTGCCACAGCCGGCACGTGGTCCAGCACCACCTGCGGATCGCGTGCATCGACCGCCAGGCGGCCCAGTTGTGCAAGGTGTTCGCTGTAGCGCGCCCGCCGCAACACCTGCTGCACGCGCGGGTAGCCGCCGATGTCGCGAATGGCCGCCACGACGTACGGCAAGCCGCGGTCTTGCAGCGGACTGAGCGCAATTTCCACCAACACCTCGCTGCCGTCCTTGCGCCGCGCCGACAGTTCCATGTGCGTGCCCATCGGCCGCGGGCGGGGTGCATCGGCGTAGCGCTGGCGCAAGGAGGCATGGCCCGAGCGCACGGCCTGCGGCACGAGTGCGTCCACGCCCATGCCGCGCAACTCGTCCTGCGAGTAACCCAACAACCGGGCCGCCTGCGGGTTGGACAGCACGATCGTGCCAGCAGGGTCGACGAGCAGCAGCGAATCCGGGTAGGCGAAGAACAGCGACTGCAACAGCTGTGTATCGAGGCTGCCGTCGTGCGGCAAGGGCGGCGCGGGTATCGCCGGAGCGCCCATGGTTTCAGGCCGCGGCCACCGCCGGCACCAGGATGTAGCCGGCACCGCGCACCGACTTGATGATCTGCGGGTCCTCGGCGTCGAGCTCGAGTTTCCTGCGCAGCCGGCCCACCTGCACGTCGATGGTGCGGTCGAAGGGGCCGGCTTCGCGGCCACGCGTCTGTTCGAGCAGGAAGTCGCGCGAAAGCACCCGCCCGGCATGCTGCACGAAGCTGCACAGCAGGTCGAACTCGCCCCGCGTCAGGGCCACGTCGTGGCCCTGCGGATGGGTCAGGCGGCGTGCGGCCGTGTCGAGCAGCCAGCCGGCGAAACGCAGTCGGGTGCGCTCGAGAACGGGTGCGCCGCCCGGGGCCGACGGGGCCGGCGGCGGTGTCATGCGTCGCAGCACCGCCCTGATGCGCGCCAGCAGTTCGCGCAGGTCGAAAGGCTTGGTCACATAGTCGTCGGCCCCGAGCTCCAGGCCGACCACCTTGTCCACCGAATCGCCGCGGCCGCTGACGATGACCAGCCCGCAGTGCCAGTGCGCGCGCACCTGGCGCGCGATGGTGAAGCCGTCTTCGCCCGGCAGGCCCAGGTCGAGCAGCACCAGGGCCGGTGGGTCGGCATGCAGTGTCTGCATCAACGCGTGGCCGCTATGCAGCTGCGTCACTCTATAGCCCTGGCCTTGAAGGTAGCCGGCCAGCAACTGCGTGATGTCGACGTCGTCGTCGAGAACGGCGATGTGTAGATCTGAGCTCACGTGGGGAACCTGGGGGCGGCGCGTCTGCATCGGCGAAGCGCGAGCGTATCAGCTTTGGCGCGCCACGGGCCGGGGCGCCGGCACACCCTCCTGGAGCCAGGGTGGCCCGATGCCTGCGGCCGTGCCGGCGCGGCACGGGACGTTGCAGCCTTTGCGCCCCTGCGCTCAGCGCTGGTGCACGTAGCGGCCCGGCGCCGCCTCCAGCGGCGGCAGGCCGGCGGCAGGCGCGCCCATCGGCGGCGGTGCGATGCGGCGCGGTCCCTGCCGCTCGAGCCAGGCCACCCAGGCCGTCCACCAGGAGCCAGCGACCACCGGTGCGACCTGCAACCACTCGTCAGGCGTGAGCAGACGTTCGCCGGCCTGCCATCTGCGCAGCCGGTAGCTCGACCGAGGCTGCCCGGGCGGATTGACGATGCCCACGTTATGGCCACCGGCAGTGAGCACGAAGGTTTGCTCGGCATCGGTCAGCGCATGCAGCTTGAAGACCGAGCGCCAGGGCGCCACATGGTCCTGTACTGCGCCGACATTGAATATCGGCACGTGGATGTCGCCCAGGTTTACCGGCGCATCGTCGCAGCGCCATTCGCCATGTGCCAACCCATTGTGCAGGAACAGCCCGCGCAGGTACTCGCTGTGCATCCGATAGGGCATCCGGGTACCGTCGGCGTTCCAGGCCATCAGCTCGCTGACTGGCGCGCGTTCACCCAGCAACAGCTGGTGTAACCGGTGCGACCAGACCAAGTCGTTGGAGCGCAGCATCTGGAAGGTGCTCTTCATCTGGCGTTTGTCGAGGTAGCCGCTGCGCCACATCAGGTTCTCGAGGTAGGACACCTGGCCTTCGTCGATGAACAGCGCCAGTTCGCCCGGGTCGGTGAAGTCGGTCTGCGCGGCCAGCAGCGTGATCGACTTCAGCGCGGCATCGCCGTCACGGCCCAGTGCGGCGGCGACGATGGCCAGCAGCGTACCGCCCAGGCAATAGCCCACGGCATGCACCTGACGGCGTGGCACGATGTGTTGCACGGCCTGCAGCGCCGCGCGCACGCCGAGTTGCACGTAGTCCTGCATGCCCAGGTCGCGGTCGGTCGCATCGGGGTTCTTCCAGGAGATGGCGAACACCGTGAAGCCCTGGTCGACCAGATGCTTGATCAGCGAGTTGTGCGGCGACAGGTCGAGCACGTAGTACTTCATGATCCACGCCGGCACGATCAGCACCGGCTGCGCATGCACGGTGGGCGTGCTTGGTGCGTACTGGATGAGCTCGATCAGCCGGTTGCGCAGCACCACGCGCCCGGGCGTGACGGCGATGTTCCTGCCGACCTCGAAGACCTCGGCGCCCGGTGGTGGCAGGTCGAGCGCGTCGTGCCAGGCGTCTTGCAGTGCATGACCGGCGCCGCGCAGCAGGTTCATTCCGGCCTGTTGCAGGGTGCGCTGCTGTACCACAGGGTTGGTGGCAATGAAGTTCGAAGGGGCCAGCATGTCCAGCCATTGCCGGGCGGCGAAGCTCACCATCTGCTCGTGGTGGCGCGTGACGCCGGGCACGCCGGTGGTGGCGCGCTGCCACCATTGCTGTTGCAGCACGAAGGCCTGCGCCAACGCGTGATGGGGCGCCGCGCGCCAGGCCGGGTCTTCGAAGCGCTTGTCCTGTGGCAACGGATGCAGCGCGGGTGATTCGCCCAGCCCCGCTTGCCAGGCGCGCACGCATTGCTCGAGACCATATTGCGCCAGTTCCCACTGCTTGGCCGGCGAGGCCATCAGGTGCACGTACCAATCCGTGAAGGCGCCGAGCATGGTGGCGGGCGCCACGGCCGCGTCGGGCAGCGGCAGCCAATTCCCGATCTCCCGCTCGAGCTGCTGGTAGAGCTCGAAGCTCGGCGATGTTTCGCCGTCCCCGCCGAGCCACGGACTGCTGCCGCGTTCACGCAGCCCCGCCTTGGGTACGCTTGCGCCCACCGCCGGCACGACAGCCGGGTCCGATCGAACCGACACCGTCACTACCCCATGGCCCATGCATCAATTAGAGCACTGTCAAGCCAGTTCGGTATTGCGTCGGCGCAAACGAGGCGTCGGTCGCATGGCGCAAACTTGGCGTTCGCGAGTCAGCCCTGCAGGGCTTTGGAGAGGACGCCATGTATGCACGCATCCTGGTACCGATCGACGGCAGCGTCACTTCGCAGCGAGGGCTCGACGAGGCCATCGCCCTGGCGCAGCGCCTGGGTTCGACCTTGCATCTGCTGAACGTGGTCGATGCACGGCTGCTGATTGCCGAGGTGTCGGTGTACGCCCCGCCCAACCAGTTGCTGGACGACTGGCGCCAGGCCGGCGAGGCACTGCTGGCCGACGCCGTCGCAAAGGCGCGCGCCCAGGGCGTGACGGCACAAGGCGCGGTGCAGTGCGATCCGGGCCTGCGCGTGTGCGACGTGATCCTGCGCGAAGCTCAAAGTGCCGGTGCGGAGCTCATCGTCATGGGCACGCACGGGCGGCGCGGGCTGCGCCGTCTGACGCTGGGCAGCGATGCCGAACTGGTGTTGCGCGAAAGCCCGGTGCCGGTGTTGCTCGTGCGCGCGCAGAGCGCCGACGCGGCAGCCTGAAGGTGCGGCGTCTGCCAGCCCGCGGGCCAGCCAGGCTCAGCGCGCTTCGCCCAGCCCGATCGGCGCAGGCACCGCATTGACGATGCGGCTGAACAGGGCGCGGTACTCGTCTTCGGGCGCATGGCCGGTGAGCGGATCGCGGTTGGAGGCAAAGGCCGCATTCAGTTCGGTCCAGTCCTGCTCGGTCAAAACCTGTTCGGCCAGCGGCAGGATCTGGGATTCCTCCAGCGACATGTGGGCGAGGTAGAAATCCACATACTGCTGCGCCGCGCGTTCGAAGCTCTCACGTCGCGCCTCACCCATCATTTCGAAGCCAAGCAGCGCATGCTGCAGATCGCGGATGCTGCGTTCGCCCTGGGCATGCTCCCGGTCGAGCCGGTCGAGTGCCTCGCCCACCGACGCCGTGCGCGCCCGCAGCCGGGGAAACAACAGCTCCGATTCCTTCAGGTGATGCCGCTTCTCGGGAAACTCGTCGACATAGAAAAGCATCGCGCGCAAGGCGGCGAAATCCGGCAGCGTGCCCTGGCGGCGATGCTGGGCCAGCAGCAGCAGGATCGAACGCAGCATGGCCGAAAGCGCCACGTGCTCTTCATGGATGATGCGCAGCGCGGCGTGGTTCATTCGCTTCTCCTTGAAGTGGGCCGGGCGATGCAATGCGAGCGTCGGGCAAGTTCGAGGCACAACCGAAACTGACTGAGCAGGCGCCAGGGTGGCCGCGCCCCGGGCCCTGGCACGCGATCTGCCGGCACACCCTCAGGCCGACTTGCCGGTGCCGGGCTTCGTGGCATGGCCCAGGAACACCAGCGCACTTTCGAAGGCCGCCGCGGAGAAGGCCAGCGCCGCCGCGAAGTCTCGGTCCGACAACGCGCGCGCCGCGCTGTTGCTGCGATAGATGTTGGCAAATTCACGCTCGCGTCCGGCCTGAACCAGCAGCTTGGCCAGCCCCAGCGCGTCCAGCGATTTCCAGACCCTGGGGTTGTACGAGCGCGTCAGTTGCAGGATGAATGTCACCGGGTCGTTGCGCCCGAGGATCGTGGCCATGCGCAGGATCAGCTCGAAGGGCAGGCCGACCTTGCCGCTTTCCACCAGGGCCATGAAGCTCGGATCCTTCAGCTCGAGCGCGGCCCCCAGGTCGTCCAGCGTCAGTCCGGCGGCCTCGCGAGCGTCGCGCAGCAGGGCCGAAGCCTTCGCCACGGCCGCCTTCGGCCCCGGCCGTTGCACGGAAGCTGCGGCCAGGGCGAGGGACATGTCGGCGGCGGTGCCCACCCCGCCAATCAGGCTTCCGGTCCAGGAATGCAGTTGCCGCGCCAGCGAGCGCACCGCGGACCCGCTTGCCGGTTGCGGGGTGGACGAGCCGCCTTGTGCAAGCGCCTGCCCCGCCGTCTTGGTGCGCGGTGCGCGTCGGGGCGCCGCCTTCTTGGTCGCGGCTCGGGTCATGGCGGTTTCCTCTTTTGGTTGGGCCGATCTCGGCATTGCAAGCATACCCGCGCGCGCGGCGATGGTCTCGGCGCCACCCCGTCCAGGCCATCGCCGGCACCCGGCGGGCGTGCGTTCTCGCGCTTGAATTGCGCATCGTTGACGCAATATGCACTCAGCGCGAAGGGCGCCACGCTCGACGCCACGCAGGCGTCTCCAAGTCGATAGAATGAAGCATGCCCGAGGAAAAACCCACGCCTCCCGCCCCCGCGCCAGCGGCACCGCGCCCGGACAACGGGCAGGGTGCCGTGGTCGCGGAGCGCAAGGCTGCACGGACCAAACCGCCGCGCATGTATCAGGTGTTGATGCTGAATGACGACTACACGCCGATGGAATTCGTGGTGATGGTCCTGCAGCAGTATTTCCAGCGCGACCTGGAAACTGCCACGCTCATCATGTTGAAGATCCACCACGAGGGGCGCGCGGTGTGCGGCGTCTATCCGAAGGACGTCGCAGCGACGAAAGTCGAGTTGGTGGGGGCCGCGGCGCGTCGCGTCGGCCACCCTTTGCAGTGCACTATGGAGGCCGCATGATTGCGCAAGAACTGGAAGTCAGCCTGCACATGGCCTTTGTCGAGGCAAGGCAGCAAAGGCACGAATTCATCACCGTTGAGCATCTTCTGATGGCGCTGCTCGACAACCCGTCAGCCGCCGAGGTGCTGCGCGCCTGCGCGGCGAACATCGACGACCTGCGCAAGAGCCTGGTCACCTTCGTCAAGGAGAACACGCCCACGGTGTCCGGCTCGGAAGAGGTGGACACGCAGCCCACGCTGGGCTTCCAGCGCGTCATCCAGCGCGCCATCATGCATGTGCAGTCCACCGGCAGCGGCAAGAAGGAGGTCACCGGCGCCAATGTGCTGGTGGCGATCTTCGGCGAGAAGGATTCGCATGCCGTGTACTACCTGCACCAACAGGGCGTGACGCGGCTGGACGTGGTCAACTTCATCGCCCACGGCATCAAGAAATCCGATCCGCCGGAGCCGACGAAATCGAACGAGAGCGGCGGCAGCGAATCCGAGAAGGACGAGGGCGCCGACACCAAGGGCTCACCGCTGGACCAGTTCACGCAGAACCTGAACCAGCTGGCGCGCGACGGCAAGATCGACCCGCTGATCGGCCGCGAGCACGAGGTCGAACGTGTCATCCAGATTCTTTGCCGCAGGCGCAAGAACAATCCGCTGCTGGTGGGTGAGGCGGGGGTCGGCAAGACCGCCATCGCCGAAGGGCTGGCCTGGCGCATCACGCAGAACGACGTGCCCGAGGTGCTGGCGGCTTCCACCGTCTATTCGCTGGACATGGGCGCGCTGCTGGCCGGCACCAAGTACCGCGGTGATTTCGAGCAGCGCCTGAAAGGCGTGCTCAAGCAATTGAAGGACCAGCCGCACGCCATCCTGTTCATCGACGAGATCCACACGCTGATCGGTGCCGGTGCCGCCTCCGGGGGCACGCTGGACGCGAGCAACCTGCTCAAGCCGGCGCTGTCCACCGGTGCGATGAAATGCATTGGCGCCACCACCTTCACCGAGTACCGCGGCATCTTCGAGAAGGACGCCGCGCTGTCGCGGCGCTTCCAGAAGGTGGACGTGATCGAGCCTTCGGTGGAGCAGACGATCGAGATCCTGAAGGGCCTGAAGTCGCGCTTCGAGGAGCACCATGGCGTGAAGTACGCCGTCGGCGCACTTCAGGCGGCGGCCGAGTTGTCGTCGAAGTACATCAACGACCGGCACCTGCCCGACAAGGCCATCGATGTCATCGACGAAGCCGGTGCGGCGCAACGCATCCTGCCCAAGAACAAACAGAAGAAGACCATCACCCGGCTCGAAGTCGAGGAGATCGTCGCCAAGATCGCGCGCATTCCGCCGGCCAGCGTGTCCACGGATGACCGCAGCAAGCTGAAGACGCTGGATCGTGACCTGAAAAGCGTGGTCTTCGGCCAGGAGCCGGCGATCGAGGCCTTGGCCGCAGCCATCAAGATGGCACGTTCCGGGCTGGGCAAGCCGGAACGACCGATCGGCTCGTTCCTGTTCTCCGGCCCGACCGGTGTGGGCAAGACCGAGGTGGCCAAGCAGCTGGCCTATGTGCTGGGCATCGAGCTCATCCGCTTCGACATGTCGGAATACATGGAGCGCCATGCCGTCAGCCGGCTCATCGGCGCGCCACCGGGTTATGTCGGCTTCGACCAGGGGGGACTGCTGACCGAGGCGATTTCGAAGAAGCCGCACGCGGTGCTGCTGCTCGACGAGATCGAGAAGGCGCACCCGGACGTGTTCAACGTGCTGCTGCAGGTCATGGACCACGGCACGCTGACCGACAACAACGGGCGCAAGGCCGATTTCCGCAGCGTGATCATCGTCATGACCACGAACGCCGGTGCAGAGATCATGAACAAGGCGACCATCGGCTTCACCAACGCGCGCGAATCCGGCGACGAGATGGCCGACATCAAGCGCTTGTTCACGCCCGAGTTCCGCAACCGGCTGGACGCGATCGTGTCTTTCCGCGCGCTCGACGAGGACATCATCCTGCGCGTGGTCGACAAGTTCCTGCTGCAACTGGAAAGCCAGCTCGGCGAGAAGAAGGTGGAGGTGACCTTCACCGACCCGCTGCGCAAGCACCTGGCCAAGAAGGGCTTCGATCCGCTGATGGGCGCGCGGCCGATGCAGCGCCTGATCCAGGACACGATCCGCCGTGCGCTGGCCGACGAGTTGCTCTTTGGCCGCCTCGTCGACGGCGGGCGCCTGACGGTGGATGTCGACGACAAGGGCGAAATCCTGCTCGACATCCAGCCCCCGCGAAAGAGCGACAAGGCACGGCCCGAGATCACCGCTGCCTGACACCCGCTGCCTGACACCCGCGGCAGGCCGGCCCGTGCAGCCGCTCGGCTGGGCGGCGTCGGTCGGGCCGGCGCAGTGCAAGGCGGCCGGTCCTTCGGCCGCCGCAGGGCCGCAGGCATGCCCTTGTACGCGGTGTCAGCGCGCCGGTTCCTGCCGGTAGTACCCAGCCAGCAGTTGGTACAGGGCAGGGTGTTCGTCGCGCATCTCGTGCGGGGCGACGAAGAACGCCTCCGAGGCCACGGCAAAGAACTCCTCAGGGCTCTCGGCACCATAGGGGTCAAGCGTGGTGTCCTGGCCGGCATCGACCTGCGCGCAAAAGGCGTCGTACTCTTCGAGTAGCACCGCGCGCCAATGCTCGCGCTCGGCTGCGCCGGACAGGGGCGGTATGCCGTCGGCAAGGCCGTCGCCCATGTCGAG